>JARRRC010000110.1:0-6780 GCA_037381105.1 Desulfobacterales bacterium | reverse complement strand
AAGCAGGAGGGTCTTCAATCCTTACAATGGTTCCTGGTTTGTTACCGGTTTTAATAGCATCGAGGATTAAGATATGGCTGCGATTTTCGAAGTAGGGCAGAAGTTCGAATCCTACTGTCCCGCCGTCGACGATTTCCACAGTATCCGGGAAATTATATCGGTTCTTCAATTCCTCAACGGCCCTAACCCCGGCACCTTCATCTGACAGAAGTATATTCCCGACACCCAGTACCAATACATTCAAAACAGATTGCCCGGGGTCTTTTAAAAATTGTTGTTTATTCGACTCCGGGCAATTGCCATTCCATTCGGTTTGATTCAAATTCAAAACGCCTTTATTTTAACGATTTCTTTTCTCCTGGAATCCACCATATGAACGGCACAGGCAATGCACGGATCAAATGAGTGGACAGTCCTCAATACTTCCAGCGGTTTATCTGGATCGGCAATGGGATTCCCGACCAGGGAAGCTTCGTAGGGCCCAAGTGCATCCTTGCTGTCACGGGGACCGGCATTCCACGTAGACGGCACAACGCATTGGTAGTTTTTTATTTTGCCGTCCTGTATCACTACCCAGTGAGAAAGCATCCCTCTGGGGGCTTCATGAAATCCGAACCCTCTTTGTTCACCTTTGGGGAAGACCGGTTTGTTAAAGGTTTTATAGTCGCCTTTCCCGATATTATCCACCAGAAGTTGCCACTGATTGATAAGTTCATCATGTAACACCGCACAACGAACCGACCTGGCTGCAATACGGCCGATGGTTGAATGAAGCGAATTGAGGTTGACCCTTGCCTTTGAACCGACCAGCGACAACACGGCATTGGCGGTATCCAATACGGTTGTGGCATACTTAACCGTGGGTTTGTGCCCTGCCGCATACATGCACAGAACATTTGCCAACGGACCGACTTGGGCATGCTCGCCTTCGAAGGTCGGCGCCTTAACCCATGAATATTTCCCCTTTTCGTCATACTCGGAATAATGGGGAACGGTCTCTTGCTCAAAGGGATGGCGATCCCAATCCCCTTTATACCAGGAGTGTTTAATGCTTTCTTTCACATTCTTTTTAAAATATTCATCGCTATAAGAGGTGATCGGCTTGAATTTAGAAATATTTCCTCCGGGAATGTAGCCGCCCGGCAACGCAAATTTAGTGCCAGCAGGATCTAACGGCATGATTGGAACGCTGAGATAGTTGGTGACACCTGCGCCGTATGTGGTCCAATCAGGATAAAATGCCCCGACCGCAGCTACATCTACCATATAGACGTTTTTAATAAAATCGCCGACCTCATCAATCAGGGTTTTGATATAATAGAGCCGTTCTACGGTCAAAGTAGATTGACTGTCCGGATTAATGGGATTGGCAACGCCGCCCACAGCCAAGTTCTGAATGTTTGGCGTCTTGCTTCCGAGAATAGCCACCACTTTATTGATATTTTTTTGATATTCCAAGGCCTGAAGGAAATGATGCGCAGCCAATAGATTGACTTCAGGAGGAAGTTTCATAGCCGGATGCCCCCAGTATCCACTGGCAAATACGCCCAGTTGACCTGAATTTACAAAGGTCTTGAGACGGTCCTGGGCGGCCTTCATTTCTTCCCGGCTGTTTTTTGGCCATGAAGAAAGCTTTTCCGCCAGAGCGGCGGTTTTTTTGGGATCGGCCTTCAGCGCGGATACAATATCCACCCAGTCCAGTGCACACAAATGATAAAAATGGACGATGTGATCCTGAATACCCTGCGCGCCTGTGATAAGATTTCTTATATACTGAGCATTTAGTGGAACTTCAAGGTTCAATGCGTTCTCGATCGCCCGGACCGAGGTAATGGCATGAACAGTAGTTCAGACCCCGCAGATCCGCTGGGTAAAAATCCATGCATCTCTGGGGTCGCGACCCTGAAGGATGACCTCTATGCCGCGCCACATCTGCCCGGATGACCAGGCATTGGCCACTTTGCCGTTGTTGACCTCACACTCAATTCTAAGATGACCTTCAATCCGGGTAATGGGATCGATGACGATTCGTTTGGACATTTAATGCCTCCTTAATTTTGCAAATGCTTCGTGCTTAAGACCGGCGATAAATCGGCAGTCTTTTGATAAAATATAGAAACGCCATGATTTCTAAAGACACGATTCCTAGTGTTATAAAAAGTTCTCCGACGGACGGAAAGTAATGCCAGCCGTTTCCGGGATCGAATCCAATGATATAGGTGTTGAACCGGTAGATCACCGCCGCAAGAACGATTGAAACAGCGCAAAAAAACATGACGCGCGCATTTTTCCGATAAGCGGGGATAAATAGAAATGCCATGGGAATCAGCAACAGATTGTTTTCCAGCAAAAACATATTCCCGAGCAGATCTCCTCTAAAGGCGAGACCCAAATGACCTCGTATGATGAGATCGGCAAACCGGATCACCAGATAAGCCGCGATCAGCCAAGCCATGACCCCTGAAACTTTTTCGAGCAGGTGGGATTCATCAGCTATCGGATATCGAGAACCTGTAATGCTGGATTCGAAAACCACAATGGCATATCCTAAGAAAATGCATGACATTAAAAACAGCAGCGGCAACAGGGGCGTCCACCACAAGGGGTTGAGTTTGCTGCCGGCAACCACCATAACGGTGCCCAGTGACGATTGATGCATGGTCGGCAGCAGAATTCCCAGGGCAATGAAAACAAACATGATTTTGTTCATGAAAGCCTTTGCATTTTCGCCCCCGAATTTTGTCAAGAAAGCCGGCGAAAATTCAATCCAAAGAACGGCGACATAAGCACCCACGCACAATGCCACTTCCAGTAAAACCGAGTTGAGGTTCATATGCCATGGCAGAAAGATGTTATACAATTGCCAGTATCGCCCGACATCGATAACCACCGCCACACCGGCGAGGGTGTATCCGAACAGGCTGGTCATCAGGGCCGGCCGCACCAGGGGATGGTATTCTCCCTTGTTAAAAACATAGACCAGAAGGGCCATGGCATATCCGCCGCATCCGAGAGCGGTTCCGATGACCACATCGAAAGCGATCCATAATCCCCAGGGATAGCCGTCGCTCAGATTGGATACCGCGCCAAGACCGTAAATGAACCTTTTGGCTATGAAAATTAGGGAAATCAGAAAAAGCAAGCCGCAAATCAAGAAGGCCGGCGTCAGAATCCTGCCTCCTAAGGGTTGTTCGGTTTTCATAAATCACTCCTTAAAAAAGGGTCGTAAAGTGTTAAAAACCACCGCGATTTCCCGGAACCGGGCCGGGTCGTTATTCTTTTTTGTTCTTCTCGACTCTTTTTACCAAATAGATCAATCCGCCGAAGGCGAGGATGGGAAGAATCATCCCTTTGTACAGAGTGTGCTGTATGTTCTCTGCCATGGCCGCATAGGATCGATCCGGAAGCATCGGAAGGCCCAGTTTGTTAAAGGGCACGCCGGCAAGCATAAGGGTCTGAGTACCGCCGCCGTCGTTTTTGCCGTAAATATAAGAGATGTAGTTTCTGGCTTTGTGGACCTGTTTTTTTGCCGATGATACTTCGGACACCGGAAATTCATAGTATTTTCCGGGGATCATGGTTTGCCTTCTTTCCGCTTCGATTAAAAGATCCTTTACCGGTCCGAACAAAGTGGCGCCGGTGGGGCACTCACTGGCGCAGGCCGGAATCTGCCCGTTAACCAGCAGATGGTTGCAAAGCTGGCATTTAACAATTTTCGGGAAAGGATTGTCCCACTCAAACTTCGGGATGTCGAAGGGGCACGCCACCTGGCAATAGCGGCAGCCGATACAGGCATCTTTGTTATATGAAACGATTCCAGTCTTGGCATCTTTGGTCATGGCTGATGCCGGACAGGCGGACACACAGGCGGGATCCACACAATGCATGCACTGCCGTTTAATGAAAGCGTAACCGTCGATTTCGCGATCCTTAACCTTTGGAGTTCCATTTTCGTATGCTTTGATAATGTTGAGCGTCTTTGAAGAGAGATCGACAGGATTATCCCAGAGTCGCTGAGAACCGGAATATTCTATGGGCATATTATTGGCTTTTTTGCAGGCGACCATGCATGTCTGACATCCCACACAGAGAGTAGAGTCATAAAGAAGTCCTAACGCATCGGGAAGGCGAGTTTTTCCCGAAGAAGCGGCTATGGCTGACGCTGCTGGCGCCATAGCCAGCACTGCGCTTCCGGCCAATCCCTTGAGAAAATCTCGGCGTTCGATTTTCATGAATTGTCTCCTTTTTCTTTGTCACCCAAACCTTTTGCAACCACAGCGCCGGCGCCGATGGCTGCCCCGCCGATACCTCCCAGCAGAGCCGCAGAGCCTTTGGAAATGCCCGCGCCTCTTTGTTTTTGGATGGGGGCATGTTCGGCTGCCGGGGTTACAATTTCAATGTCGGCCTGGGTAAATTGCGGGATGGTGAATCCGACTCCTTCTTCAACACATCCGAAACATGGATGACCGGTACCCACGGGCCAGGCTCCTGATCCGACCTCGTTAAACAAAATCGACGGGCAGTTTGCATGAGTCATCGGCCCTTTGCATCCCAATTTGTAAAGGCAGTAGCCAAGGCGATGCCCTTCATCACCGAATTCCTCTGCAAAGCGGCCGGCATCGAAATGGGGTCTTCGTTCACAGTTTTCATGGATGAGACGGCCGTAGGCAAATTTGGGTCTACCCAATTCATCCAAAGCCGGCAGTTTTTTAAATGTCAGAAAATAGAGCACCGTTGAAAGGAAGTTATATGCATTGGGCGGACAACCGGGAACTGTGACAACAGTGGTTCCTTTAAGAAATTCAGGGATTCCGGTTGCGCCGGTGGGGTTGGGTGCCGAAGATTGCCAACCTCCCCAGGATGCGCAGGACCCGATGGCGATCACGGCGGCTGCTTTTGCCGCGGTTTCTTTTACAATGTCTGCAAAGGGGCGGCCTCCTATTTTGCAGTAAATACCGCCGTCTTTTATTGGAACAGAGCCTTCGATAACCAAAATGAATTTTCCGGCATTATCCTTGACGGACTTTTCAAGGGCCGCTTCAGCCTGATGTCCGGCTCCGACTTCCAAGGTTTCATGATAGTCGAGTGAGATAAGGTCTAGGATCAAATGCGCTAGGCTGGGATGTGACGTCCACAATAAAGACTCTGTACAGCCGGTGCATTCCTGCCCATGCAGCCAGACCACTGGTGGTCGACGCTTGGGGTTGGTGATGGCCTCGGCGATTTGCGTGCCGGCCCCTAAGGGCAGGCCCATGCTTACCGCCATGATCCCGCAGAATTTCATAAAATCCCGGCGGGAAACCCCCTTTAATTTTTCTTGAATTGGACCTGTAAAATTCGGATCTCTCATTGTCTGCCCCTTTGATTGAATGAGGATAATATATTAATTTATTTAAAAATTTTCAGGCCTTTTGGATCTATCAAGGTTACTGAAAATTAAGTTGGCGCAATCAGAACATCCATTAAATTATTTATGGGTGTCGAACCGAAAAATTGCCTTGCGGCGGGGAAAGCGCTTAGTATGTGACTTATAATTATCAAGTCATATGGAACAGCAACATTATTGTCGCTGATTATTAGAAAATAAAACGGCCTGTTAGTTGCAGCAGACAGGAGGGTTCGCGGGTTCGGCTGTTTTATTATAAATTTTTGGGGTAAGAATCTCAAAACAAGCTATAATACAAATACTGGTGTTGCACATTGTAATGCCATATGGTTTCACATCGAAACAATATTATCGGCGAAATATCACCCGTTGTAAAGCTTGTCAAGTGAAAAATTCTTCCAAAAGCCTTCGGCTTTTGCTGCTATTCGTCCTCATCAAGATCCGACGGGTCGTCGTCGGAGATTTTCAATGAATAGGGTAAATTCTTGATATCGGTTTTTTCATCAAAATCTTCTTCGGGAAGATCTTCATCCAGCAAATCGTCGATTTCTACATCATCTTCTTCGATTTCGTCCAGAGGCACTTGCGCATCATGTTCTTTTGTCATAAGATCAATGTCGTTAAAAACCAGTTCAACCGGTTGATCATCGCCGGTTTCGTACATTTTTATTACGGATTCAGCGATTTGCTCGGAATAGAGGCCGATTGGAAACAGATTTTGGGTTCTTAACGTTTGTATCACCGCATCTTTGCCTTTTGCGATGGCAGCCTTTATGCCCTCATCGTCATATGTTTCTTCGCATAAAAGAGAAAATATTTCTTTATCCAGTTCGGCGAATTCTTTTATAATGATACCGGTCTTTTCATCGTTTTTCGAAATAACATATTTTTGTTTCATGATGCATCTCCTTTAAACACCATCCCGTTTGATTTTACATCAAATACTGAGTTCTACGGCCAAGTGAGAGTTTAATGGCTATTTTTTTGAAGTTTATACTTAAAATCACAAATTACAAGCACCAAATCACAAATAAATCTCAAATTCAAAGATCTAACAATCAAAACAAAAAATTCCTGCGAGATGTTTGAATTTTCGAATTTTGGTCATTGGGATTTGTTTGATATTTGTAATTTCAGTCATCCAATGAACGTCCAACAAAGCAAATCCCGTTTGAGGATAGTCAAAGTATGGTCTTCCGGCCAGAATTTTTACTGCTGATATCGGAAATCATATAATTCAAGCCATGTCAACTGACAATAGAAAAATATTGACCTTAAGTTTCCAAACTGTTAGTTAGTGTTCATCCATAAATGGTCTTTTTGCCCAATCTCTGCGTTATGCTCAAAAAATAATCCTCGGAATATTATACATATGCCTGTGGTTATTTTTTTCG
>JARRRC010000109.1:4788-11583 GCA_037381105.1 Desulfobacterales bacterium | reverse complement strand
CGATTTCATGTCCAGGCACCAGGGGATATTCGGTCATTTGCCAATCATTATTCAACATGCTCAGATCGCTATGACAAAGCCCGCAATGGCTGATGTCAATTTCAACCTGATCAACCCCAAGCTTACCCGGATCATACTCAAAGGGTTCGAGTTTTCCTCCGGCTGTTAATGCTGCATATGCTTTTATTATCATTTTTTTATCCTCCTGAAAAAGACGAGTTGTTTAAATATGTATGTTGTAAAAGGGCAGAAATCTAGTACTCAAAATAACGCGTTTATCGCCAAAGTCAATTGCAGCGAGGCTTGTCCGCCTCAGGCGGATTTATCAAAAAGACTATTTATGGGGATGGACACTGACTAAAAAAGAATACATAATCTTTCTCAAAGGGTCAATGAAATCCTGGATAAGACTCGCGGCAAGTCAGATCGTTATAATGCTTGACTTTGCATTCAAAATAATCTATTATATTAATTCTAAAATCAAAATATCAACGAAAGGGCAAAACTGTCGAAAGGCAGTGACGCAAAGCCACGGGTCCAAAGCTTGAAAGGCCATGATCGCCGGGCTGCCGAAGGTACCAGAAAGCGCCGTCATACTATATGGGTACTGAGGCGTTTTTTATTTTCAGAAGTTCATCGGCAGATGAGCTGACCTCCCGTGGCGTGTAACCCACATACAGGGAGGTGTCCAATGACAACCACCGGATTTTTACCAACGATAACCGCCAGTCCCTTTCTTTCCGCCTTTATATGGATCATTCTAATTCTTGCAGCCATGTATTTGGCGCGTAAACCGTTTCATCGTTGCATGGCATCTTTTAGCCTGATTATTCGAAATAGTCTGCGGCTTTTTGCAACATCGGTCAAACTGGCTGAAAAGCGCCTGAACGATCGTAACCGGGATGTATTGCTCAGCGCCGGGCGTCAACATGCCGAACGCTGTGTGGAAAGGGAGTTTGAACGTATCAGCACTGCGGTACAAAGAGACTTGGAAGGGTATCCTCAGCTTCAACGCCGGCTAAACGAGAGCCTCGTCAAACTGGATGAAGACTACCGCAACAGCGTTGAAATTCCTCAGACGCTGCCTGACTGGGTTAAGGTTATCAAGGCGATTGCAGCGATTCGACCCAGCAATGATCCGATCATCGCCAATATGCTGGAAGACATTCATCAGACGATATCCGAACAACACACCAAGGCACTCGAACAACACCGCATAGATGCGTCCAAGCGTCATGGGATCCTCAATCGAATGATGCCTCTTTTACAGAATATAAAAAAGACTCTCGGCGGTCTGAATAAGTCCTTGTCTGATTTGAACTTTCGGGCCAAACGGATGGATCGATACATCGACAACTATGAACAGATTCGAGAACAGACCGACACGGCCATGCAGACGCTTTCTTCTTCCTCGCTGACTCAATTTTTCATTTCCGGTGGGGTTCTTCTGGTCGCTCTCGGGGGTGCCATAATTAATTTTAATCTCATTGCTCTGCCGATGTCAGAAATGGTTGGCGGAGCCAGCTATATCGGCCCGTACAAAACGTCAAATATAGCCGGTTTGGTCATCATCTGCCTTGAGATCTGTACCGGCATTTTTTTGATGGAGTCGCTGCGAATCACGAGACTGTTTCCCATCATCGGCAGCATGGACGATCGCATGCGTATGATGCTTTTCTGGATCGCCTTGAGCCTGCTGGCTATTTTAGCCGGTGTGGAGTCGGCGCTGGCCTTTATGCGCGACCGCATTGCAGCTGATATGGAGGCGTTGCGTCAGAGTTTGGCGGGTGTAACACCCAATTCCGTTGCCGGCAGTGTGATCCCAACAGCAGGACAGATGGTAATGGGTTTTATTTTGCCCTTTATTCTCACCTTTGTGGCCATACCTTTGGAATCCTTTGTGGCATCCGCCCGAACCATTTTGGGTCTGACTGCTGCCTGGATGCTGCGTTCTTTGGCCTTTATATTACGTCTGATCGGTCATTTAGGGTATTATGTCGGACGGCTGACGATCAACCTTTACGATCTCGTTATTTTTCCAGCACTCTGGCTGGAGGGCGTTATGACCCGCAAGCTGCCCCGGACTCAAACCAAAGATAACGCCGTAGATAAAGAAAAAACAATCGACTCGGGGTCCATGCCCGCTGCGGATCCGCTGGTCGAGAACAAGGAGATGGCAAAATGAAAGCTTTTCGATTTTGGGTCGTCGGTTTTTTAATCTTTTTAGTCGGTTGCGCGCAACAATCGAACCATACAAAAGGGGTTTATATGTTGATGGATACCTCGGGGACCTATGCTGTGGAGTTGAATAAAGCCCGTTCGATCATCAACTACCTCTTAGGCACGTTACAGCCCGGAGACACCTTGGCTGTTGGGCGCATCGATACGGGCAGTTTCAGTGAAAAAGACATTGTCGCCAAAGTCACATTCGATTCCCGGCCATCGATGGCCAATAACCAGAAACGTCTTTTTCAAAACAGGGTCAAGACGTTTGTAAGGGGTGTTCGACAAAGCAGCTATACCGATATCTCCGGTGGCATGCTTCAGGCCATTGAGTATCTGAATGAATCCGGATCAGGCAATAAATACATTCTGATATTTTCGGATCTTCAGGAGGAACTGGCAAAGGGTTATGTAAGGAACGTTCCGTTTGAACTGCCCGGATTCCATGTCATTGCACTAAACGTGACGAAGCTTCGGGCCGACAACCAAGATCCGAAAAACTATATGGATCGCGTCGAGCGGTGGCGGAAAAAGACAGAAAAGGGTGGCGGCACATGGCGAGTGATAAATGATCTGGATCGACTCGATAACATCTTAATAAGGGGATGAGATATCTTTTCGCCAACCTGACACGTTATACTCAAAAATTTATTCGCCAAAGTTCGGTGGCAAATATATCCTCGAAATATAAACATATGCGGACTTGCCCCGGTATTTCAACGAGGCTTGTCCGCAAGCCTGTAAAACGCCCCCAGACGGTTATCTTTTTGCATACCCCCGCTCAAGGTCCGGAATTTTCGACTTGATATAGTACAAGAATCCTCATTTATGGACGGAAACTTGCCGTTTCGGTCAGCAATCATTCTTATTCAAAATCCCTAAAAATTTTAAACCTGGACAACAGTCGTCAGTTGACAACCCCGCTGTCATCAGGTATCTGAATTTTTACAATCAATTCACAAAAGATTGATTGAGAGCAATAATTCCAACAAAGTATGTCTTAAAGCAGGAAGGATAACAAACGATTGATCACTATTACCAAACAAATCTATTCGAAAAAAGATGGCTATAAAAATGGTGAAATAATATGAGAAGAAGCGATAAGGAAATCACCGATAAGAAAGCTATTGAAGAAATAATTTCAAGATCAAAAGTTTGCAAGCTTGCCATGTGTGAGGGAAACATTCCTTACATCGTTCCGATGTGTTTTGGTTATGCAGATAACACACTTTACTTTCACAGTGCTTCGAAGGGGAAAAAGATTGAAATTCTTAAGAAAAATCCTAATGTTTGCTTTGAATTCGAGATACTGACACAGGTTATCCAATCCGCCAAGCCATGCAAATGGGGAATGAAGTATAGAAGTGTTATCGGGTTTGGCACGGCCGGTTTTATCACAGATAATGATTTGAAGCGTAAGGCTTTTGATATCATTATGAATCAATATGCGGATGGATCGTTTGTCTACGAGGAAGCATCATTAAAATCCGCGATAATAATAGAAGTTGACATTCACACCATGACCGGAAAACATTCTGAAATTTAAGGAGAAATTATGGAGAAACCGGTGCTGATCAAAAATATTGCTTTTTCGGAACCTCATCATCTTGATGAACTGGTGGCATATGAAGAGGGGCGCGTTGTTAGCAGAACATTCGCTCAGAATTCGTCCGTCAGTTTAACCCTGTTCTCATTTGACAAGGGAGAGGGGGTGAGTACGCATACGGCACCCGGAGATGCAATGGTGCAAATCTTAGATGGTGAGGCGGTAGTGAATATTGACGGAAAAGAAATGACCGTCGGTAAGGGGCAGGTCGTGGTAATGCCGGCAGACGTCCCCCATTCCGTTACCGCTGAAAAAAGGTTTAAAATGCTGCTGACCGTGGTAAAAAAGCCTAAAGGGATTCGGCCTTAATAAAAGCTATTACCATCTGAGAAGAGACAGATTTAATGATAAAAAATACATTATGACCAAAGTGATTTCATTAACTATTGTCCTTCCATAAATGATCCTTTTCCCTAACCTCTGTGTGTGGAATATTTTTTCGTATCTTGTATCCTTTGGAGAATAGGCGAATGACGTTAAAATCGGATCTCGACACATTAAAAAATAGAGTCAGAGAATTGGAACAGGAACTCGAGAATTGCAGAAAAACCCGTAAATCATTGGACGACGCCGAAGAGACGTCAAGGGCGCTGTTAAACGCCACTTCGGAATCTGCGATTCTTGTTAATACGAAGGAGATCATCCTCGCCGTCAACGAAGCAGCCGTTTGCTGGCTGGGCAAGCCCAATATCAACATCATCCGGAAAAATATTAATGATGTCTTCCCGCCGGATATCGCCATACAAATAAAACAGAAGATCCATGCGGTCATCCTCACCGGCGACCCCATTCAGTTTGAAAATGAAAGTGATGGATTGTCATATGCCAATACGGTTTATCCGATATTTGGAAGGCATGGGACTATCGAAAAGCTGGCGATTTATACCAGGAACGTTACAGATCAGAAAAAGGCGATAGAGGCGCTTAGGGAGAGTGAAGAAAAATTTCGGAGCATCAGTTCTTCAGCACAGGATGCACTGATAATGATGAACGGTAAAGGCAATATCACCTATTGGAACGAGGCCGCCGAAAGAATTTTCGGATATACAAAAAATGAAGTTATCGAAAGGGACTTACACAGGCTGTTGGTTCCTAGAAAATATCTTGAAGCTTTCATGAAAGGATTCAAAAATTTCAAAAAAACCGGTAAGGGCAGCGCCATTGGAAAAACGATTGAAACATCGGGGCTTAGAAAGGATGGAACGGAAATCCCCATGGAACTTTCCTTGTCTTCTTTTCAGCTCCAAGGCCAATGGCATGCTTTGGGCGTTGTCCGAGATATTTCCGATCGAAAGCATGCGGAAAAAGAACGACTGCAAAAGGAAAAACTGCAAGGGGTGCTCGAGATGGCCGGAGCTGCCTGCCACGAATTGAATCAGCCGCTTCAAATCGTGTCCGGATATAATGAATTATTAATAAACGATATTCCGGATGGTCATCCCATGATTACAAACCTCAACATCATCAGAGAACAAATCGAAAAAATGGGACAGATTACTCAAAAAATAATGAAGATCACAAAATATAGAACCAAACCTTATATTCAGGGCAGTATAATTATTGATATCGATAAATCCTCAGATACCCATGCATGAAAAAATTAAAGGAGCACCCGGTTAATGGAAAAGCGTGACATCGAACCCTGATCTTTCCTATATCTCGTCTTTATCCTTTAAGAAGGAATCCCTAGAATCGGCGGCAATTGCTTCAATCATCTGTGAATAATTGGATTGAGAAGAATACGCTGGAAATTCCTCTTTTTCAAAGTCCGGCGATTCATCCTCGGAAAACGCCTCCGTCTCTGAGTCGTGCGATTCATTCCCGGAAAATTCCTGCATTTCGGAAGCTGGGGGTTCATCTGCCGGCAATTCCGCGACGGTCTCAATATATTCCTCCGTATTTTGCATGATATCTTTCACTGCGTTCAAAGTGTCGCGTTGGTCATACATTTGAGCAGCATCTGAGCGAAGAACCTCCTCAGCTAGATTTTCGTAATCCTCGTGACCGATGGAGTGTTTATCATAATCTCCTACGGGCAATCCATAATCGGCTGTTTCTCTAAGCCGGATGTTATAGCGAATCACCGTCTCAAAAACATTGCTGCCAAATTCCGCTTTCACTTTTTCTAAAACAATCCTTGAGTAACGGGTCCTCCGGTCATACATGGTGATGAGTGCCCGAGATCTTGCTTCATGGCCGACTTTGTCCTTAAGCAGGAGGGTCATCTCTACCAGTTTTGAAACGCCGCGAAGAGAAAAAAGGCTCATATCGATGGGAATAATCACTTCATCTGCGACGCGAAGGGCATTGAAGCTGAGATGTCCGATACTTGGGGGACAATCGATGACAATATAGTCATATTTCCCCTCAAGCGGCTGAATCGCCTGCAAGAGTCTGTCTTCTCTGCCCTCCAGCCCCGAAAGCTCTTGTTCAAATGCGCTGAGGATGATGCTTGAAGGCGCAAGGTCAAAGTTATCTCTAACCGGTATCGAAATATCCTCGATTCCCAAGGACCCATTTTTCTTTGGCGTTACGACATCATAGATGCTTTTTTCGAGATCGGCGGACTTTATGTTCAGCCCCATAGTGGCGTGAGCCTGAGGGTCGAAATCGATCAGCAGTACCTTTTGTCCTTTTAAAGACAACGAAGACGAAAGGTTAATGGCTGTTGTCGTTTTGCCGCATCCACCTTTTTGATTCGCGCTCGCAATTACTCTCATGAATTTCCTCCTTTTCTAATTTTGTTCGTGTTCGCAGGGCGTGCTCCTATATGTAACGTACGTGTCCGCTCATACCTTTCATTGCAGGCGGGTTGGCGAAGTGCGCAAGGATGCCCTATCTGCGAAGTTGTTGAAATGACGGGCCGCATAGACGCCGAGGTGAAGCGGGGGAGTAAACTCCGTGAACACATACCTCTTTTTGATGAACTGCCATTATCTCTTTACATCAGACAAAACGATTTTTCA
>JARRRC010000109.1:0-4782 GCA_037381105.1 Desulfobacterales bacterium | reverse complement strand
GCTTGTTCCACCATTTATTGTGTGTTGTCGGATTTTGGGCGGTGAGGTTTAAATCGATGATATTTTATGCGGTGGGGTCGGGCGCCTTTAACGAACGCAAAATGGGATATTGGGACATTTTGGGGCTGCATAAGACAGTCCGGTATCGTTTGCCGAAACCTCGAGAATCATTTTATCTTCCGAACTGAAGTGATTGCAAAGCGTTTCGAAAATCTCGGCGCCATGTTTGATGAAATAGCAGTTTTTAAAAACAGCGGGATCGACCATACCTTCGGCCGTCATGTGGATGAGCAGGTCTTGGAGCGGCTTATAGAAATCTCCCACAAAAAGTTGGGGCTTGTAGTAACCGATGCCGAGTTTCTTTTTAACAAAAGTGATGGCGTTTTCGAGGTTGGTGCCGACGCCGCCTTTGAAATAAATATCGGCCTCAGTGGTTTCAGAGAGAATTTCCTGTCGCTCTAGCAAATCATTTCGGCCTAAATGTGCTGCAAAATCGACGTGGGGATAAATGTCCACCCCCGGAATTTTCCAATACACGGCACCGCACAACAAGCCAAGAGAAGTTGCGGTTTTGGATACAAATGACATGATGCTTCCGGCGCTGCCGCCGGTCAGAATACCACAAATACCCCCGTGGAAATCCTTGAATGACTTGATGCTGTCTATGATTTCTTTCTGAGTGTCGATATCTACGCTCCCTGCAGTACCGTAAATTGCTGCCAGCTTCCGTGAACTAAAGGCTTCATGGAATGAAGGGATCACCGAAGACCTCATAAAAAACCGTTTGTACAGGACCAGGTCGCCTTGTAAAGGGCTTTTCCAATAAATCCTAACGCCCATATCCTGAAGCGTGTTCATAAAGACGAGGTGCTCCGATCTGAAAAAGTATTCCTCTTCAGGGGCCCTTCTGAACGTCAGGTCGCTAAGAAGGCCGAGGTCGGCAGCGACGATGAGATATGATGCAAGGCGTCGGTTTGGGAAATCCTGCAGGATCAATGCGGTATTGGGTTCCAATTCATGGATCAATTGATCGTACCGATCATTCAGCTTGATGAATCTATGCGCTTTGGTATCATTTACCGCAAGGATGGTCTTTTCATTAACGGCCTGATCCTTGAAAAGTTTTTCCAAAAGGTCGGAGTTCAGGTCGATATAGTACTTTCTATTTACATTTTGTTGAGAGGAAGCCGGTTTGTAGACTTCAAAGTGAACGATCTCTTTGACAAAGTCTTTTTCACCGCCGACAAATTCCAGGTAAATGATCCCATTGGTGTGTCGGCTTCCCACCCTGGCATCTGCGTGTTCCGGGTCTAAAATATAGATTTCGTTTTGCTGGCTGAAAAGGGTGGTATGGGAAATGACGCCGCTTCCGGCCGGCACGACGACTTTGTCCACCTTTTGTTCCGGCTGGACAAAATACAGATCTTCACGAGGGATTATTTTTTGAACACCGGCCTTTAGATATGCGGGTGTCAGAACTTTAGGATTGGGAAGATGCACAAAGGGCATCACCGGTACAGCCAGAATCCCTTCTTCAAGGACCCTTGTTCCTTTGGGTACAATGATGATGCGATTTGAAATCAGGTTGATGAGTTCTTGTGCCGTATATTTAAGTTTTGGATTTCTCAGATAAATCTTGCTGACTTTAAGGCCGGGTATCATCAACCGGTCAATGGTGTGGCCCATAGCATATTCGGGGATATAAAACCAGAATCTCGCTTCATATGAAACCCTGTTCCCCTTGAGTTCAAAGGGGCCAAGTTTCACCTGGTTAATCCCGAGCCTGGCTTTTGTGCTGTGCAAATCTGTAGTCAGACATTCCTGATGACATAAGAAATACTCCATTTGTTCATTTTCAAGGTCCGCAGCAATTCGTGCAATGACCTCGGTTTCATCGGCATGAATGATCTTTTCGATTTGACAATCAGGGCTTTCATTTAGGGACATCATAAAACTCCGCAAAATTGTGATCGGGTCGAACAGGACAATTTGCAGCTTTTCAGATTTTTTGAAACATATTGATAAAGATGAAGCTATAAATCCTCAAAAAACCCAAACGCTTAATAATTGATCAATATCATACCACAAAGCGCAGTTTCCATCAAACCATTATCTTTTACAATTTTGCCAACGTACCTTCTGCAGGTTTGATTTTTTAGAAATATTTGATATGCTTTCTTTAAATTGAGAGGATTTACCATCATCAAAGTTAAAGATCTCTGAAAAAATTTTTTTGAAATACTCGGATAAAGTTCGGCATTTCAATTGCGGGAACTAAAAAACGTGCTTAACTTGCCGCAGGAAATAAAATCATGAACATTACACATCTTAAATTAAGAGAAATTCAGGCACCCATTGTTACGTTGCTAATCAACGGTTTCAAAAGAGAAATCGGCCATGAAGAAGCGATAAAAATTGCCGAGGATGTAATTAACGAAGATGCAATAGCGTTCGGGAAAGAGATGGCATTGAAATATGCAGGAAACACGATGGCCGGATTGTCCAAAATCGTAAAAGAGGTGTGGGCCGGCGATGGTGCGCTAGATATCGAAATGATCAAAGAAACCGACTGCGAATTGTTTTTTAATGTAACGGATTGCGGATATGCCCGGATTTACGAAAGAATGGGGATAAAAGAAATGGGATCCGTTCTTTCGTGTATCAGGGATTTTTCTTTTATAAAAGGATTCAACCCCCAAATCGAATTAAAAAGAACACAGACCATCATGGAAGGTGCCAAATACTGTGATTTTCGTTTTAAAATGATTACATATTCCGTATGATGAACATTCGAATAAAAACCATCTTAATTTTAATCCTGCTTGGAATGGTTGATGTTGTCATTCCCATACCCATCATCGGCCTGATATTAATTTACGTTGTCATCCAAAAGCCTTCCTGGTTTCAGGACCTTGTAAAAGATATCTACCGATTTGAATAGGGAGACTGCCATACTAATAGGAGGACCGCTGGCTTGAATGGCGCAAAATGAAACAGAACAAGAGAAAAAACGGTTAAAGATTTTGTTCTGGTGTTTTTCTCCTGTTCTGTTTCTCGTTTTTCTGCGTCTTTATTGGATGCTGTTCCAATTTGTTTACGGTACGTTAATGCTTATTCTTTTTGGAAAACAGTTCAAGGGGGTCATTACCGCAATCGCCTTGATATCGTCGATACTCTTTAGCAGCTTTACGTTTTCTTATATTTATAAGCAGTATAAAAAACACATCATAGAAGGGTAACTTGGTTTCAACCGTAACCTAAAGATGGCCGTATCGGAGGTAAAAATGCCAGATATCAAGATAACAAGAGGATATCTTCCAGGATCCATCGGCCGGGTGGTTGAGCTTCATGGAACCTACTACCATGCCCATTGGGGATTCGGATCCTTTTTTGAATCCAAGGTGGCTGCGGATATGGCCGAGTTCATCGGAAGATATGACGAAAATCAGGATGGTTTCTGGACAGTTTCGCTGAGGAGCCGCATTGAAGGATCTATAGCTATCGACGGAATTCATGCCAAAGACGAGGGTGCACATCTGCGATGGTTTATCGTGTCCGATACTTTGCGCGGCAAAGGCACCGGTAACTTGTTGATTCAAACGGCGGTCGACTTTTGTCAAAATAAACACTTTGAATGTGTCTATCTTTGGACCTTTGAAGGCCTTCATGCCGCAAAACATCTCTATGAAAAGTATGGGTTCGAACTCGTGACGCAACATGAGGGGAAACAATGGGGGAAAATGGTTAAAGAGCAGCGATTCGAATTGACGATCCAGTCTCATGGATCCGATTCAATATCGGTCATGACAGAATAAAGGAAGAGAAGGCCTAAATATGGCTGAAATATTTATTACAAGGAAGGTATTCAAAGAAGCCTCAGATATACTGGAAAAAGAACAGCACACCGTTGAAATCAATGATACGGACAGAATTCTGCCTGTCCGTGAACTGATAAAACGTGCACATGGGAAGGCGGGCCTGATCAGCCTGCTAAACGATAAGATTGATTCTTCGGTTATGGATGCCCTGCCGTCGATCAAGGTGATTTCCAATATTGCCGTGGGGTATGACAATGTCGATATCGCCGGGGCAACCCAACGGGGCATCATGGTGACCAACACACCGGGTGTGCTGACGGAAACGACGGCCGATTTGGCCTTTGGTCTGATGCTTTGCACCGCCCGGAGAATCGCGGAAGCCGATGGCTATACGAGAGCGGGTAAATTCAAAAACTGGCAGCTCATTCAGGCGCACATGGGGATAGACCTCCATAAAAAAACGCTGGGTATCGTCGGTATGGGTGCTATCGGGCAGGCCGTGGCAAAAAGAGCGAGAAAAGGGTTCGAGATGAGGATCGTTTACTGTGGTTCATCCAGAAAAGAAATTGCTGAGAAAGAATATGAAGCAGAATTTGTAGAATTCGACGAGCTCCTTGCCATAAGTGATTTTATCAGCATTCACGTTCCCCTGACGGAAAAAACAAAACATATGTTTTCAACCCTGGAATATAAGAAAATGAAGCCCACGGCCATTCTTATCAATACCGCCAGAGGGCCGGTAGTAGATGAAGCAGCTTTGGTCGACGCCATCAAGAATAGCCGAATCAGAGGCGCTGCCCTGGATGTGTTCGAAGAAGAGCCTGCCATTCATCCGGAACTCATCAAACTCGAAGAGAACGTGTTATTGACGCCTCATATCGGAAGCGCTTCCATTGAGACGAGACTGCGGATGGCGAAAATGGCGGCATTGAATATGGTGGAAGGCTTGAAAGGAAACCGGCCG
>JARRRC010000108.1:6822-13852 GCA_037381105.1 Desulfobacterales bacterium | reverse complement strand
TAAACAATTACTCGCGGCGGGACCGCCGCTCCTGTCTATCAGGAAGCGCGGCTCGCGAGGGCGTTCCGGAAGTCATATTTTAAAGCTTTCAGAGATGTTTCAGGTCAGCGGCCTCGACATCGAAATTACAGCCCTTGAAGAAAACATTATCCCTGAGCATTACGCCCGTAATATGAAAACATTTTCAGCAAAAGAGCAATCGACGCTGTTAAGCGCCCAGGTATCCATCGTCGGTCTTGGAGGGCTGGGCGGCGCTGTCACTGAAATTCTTGCGCGTGTTGGGATCGGCAGGCTGTCTTTGATAGAAGCCGATATGTTCGAAGAAAGCAATCTGAACCGCCAATTTTTAAGTACTCACCGCCGTCTTGAAACATCAAAAACCAAAGCTGCGGTCAAAAGAGTCCGTGAAATAAACCCTGCAGTCGTTGTTAATGGGTATGACGAATTCCTATATTTCTGCGTTTGGAATTGTGTAAAGTAATATCAATGTTACAATAATTTTGGAAAATCTGTCCTGCCAAAGGGAACTTTGGCACTCGTGTACGGTGACTCGAATGTTTTGCCGTCCAAAGGCGCTGAGGTTTCACTGGGCTGTTTACCTCACGCCGTTATGCTCCTCGCCGCTCTGGAAACTTCAGAAGTCATAAAAATACTGCTGAAAAAAGGGTCTGTTTTGAGAAACAGGCTGGCTGTAATAGATCTTGCGGATAATATCTTTGAGGTTCTGGACTTACTTTAGATCGGCAATAAACCTCAGCATCTGTCCGACGATCATGGAAATGATATCCCTCGGCATAAAACCCGCCGGCATCCACACCATCACGCTGTCTGTTACCTCCTGCGTGCTTTTTTCAACATCTTCGGTCTTTGCGAGAGATGCTTTTAAAATGGTCCTGAATTCTGCAGCGGCTTCAATGGACTTTTGCAGAAAGAGCCTGCCGTCGCTGCCGGTTCTGGCACCGAAGTGTTCAGACAGAAAGACCTCGATTTCATATCCGGCCATCTTTTTAAGACTCTCTTGGTATTTGTCGAAATTTGAACTTGCAGCCGTAAAAATTTTATGCCCAAAAGCGACGCCTCCTGCATCGGAAGCAAACATGGCTTTTTCCCGAGGCACATAGAGTGCAATGGAACAGGAAGAATGACCCGGAACCTCAATCACTTCCAATGGCAGATCGCCACAGGTAAGGACATCTTTTTCTTTTACGGTATCATCTACATTTATCGTTGTGAACTTGATTTCAATATCTTTTTTCTTTTCCCCTGTCGTGTGTTCGGTTGTCATCATTTGATTTAATAATGATATGCTTTCCGCAACTTTAGGCTTTGCCAAAAGCTCTTTAGCCCTTTCGGATGCCGTTATGGTCAACCAGGGATATCGTTTTTTAAAAAAAGGAACAATCCCACAGTGATCGAAATGAGAATGAAGTATAATAATCCGTTTTATCTTTTTTTCTTCTATATTAAAATCTCTCAGTTGTTTGATCACATCAGGAACAATATATGCCAATCCGCCACCGACGAGAACATATTCGCTTTTTCCATTTAAAAGATAGACACAAGATTCCTTTCGTCCAAGAAGTAAAATTCTGTTCGTAACAAAACCGGGGGTTTCGATAATCATTTTTTTACTCTTTCAACAAAAATCAGTAAAAGAATTAATCATACCGGAGACGAAACCCATCCGCAAGACTTGTCCGCCTCACCGCCAGCGAAATTTTCGACCGGCGTGATCACACGGTTTAAATCCACGCCAAAAAGTTTGGTCGGTTTTTACTGGCCCATCAGTGTTCTTGACAAATTATTATATTCATAGTCTATTCTGACAAACCCATCTATTTTGTCAAGAGTGGAGATCCCGATTATAATGACAAAACATGTTAAAGAAAAAAATCCTGTTTCCGCCCATATATTTCATGTGAAGGCCGCCGGCTGTCAACTCCGAGTTAAGCGCATCGAGCCTGAATCCTTATCCCCTTTGACGGATCGTCGCACACTTGTTTTTCTCCATGAAGGTTTAGGGTGCATCGAAATGTGGCGGGATTTTCCGGAGACGCTTTGTAAAGCTACCGGATGCAACGGATTAATTTACGACAGAAAAGGGTACGGCCTTTCCGAAAAGTTTGAAGGACCATGGCCGGTCGATTATTTACAGACAGAGTCTTTATTATATTTGCCTGCACTGTTAAAGGTTTGCGGCATCGACAATGCCGTTCTCGTCGGACATAGCGATGGAGGTACCATCGCACTGATTACCGCAGCATACCACCCCAATCTGATGAGCGGAATTATTACTGAAGCCGCACACATCTTTGTTGAACAAGTCACCATTGACGGAATTCAAAAGACGGTGCAGGCTTTTGAAACCTCCGCTTTAAGAGAAAAGCTTTTTCGATATCATAAAGAACACACGGACACGATTTTTTACCGTTGGGCCGACCGGTGGCTCTCGTCTGAATTTCGCAACTGGAATATCCGAAAAGAACTTTCTAAAATCACGTGTCCGGCTCTTTTGCTCCAAGGTAAAGATGATGAATACGGAACACGTGCCCAGATAGATGGAATCGCCGGCCAAGTATCCGGACCGGTGCGCGTCAACCTGATCCCGGACTGCGGCCATACACCTCATTTTCAAGCCAAAGATACCGTCCTTTTGGAAATGACGCGATTTATCAAGACCCTTCGGCCCCTCAGGTAGTTTATTCAATCCGTCAGGGTTATACAACTCTATTAGAAACCATTCACTATTCACTATTTTTTGGCGACAATGGCTTTGGCCGGTATCAGGCCGGTGGCGGCGGCAGATACGATATTCCCGGCCACTCCCGGACCGTCCCCCGCTACGTACATTCCCTTGATCTTTGTCTCAAGATCGCTGTTTGTATCGATTTGGGTCGCAAAAAATTTAATTTCAGGTGCATAAAGAAGCGTTTCATCGTTGGAAACTCCCGGAACCACCCGGTTGAGTTTATCCAACCCTTCAATGATATTGGTCAGAATTCTCTCCGGCAAGGCCATGGCAATATCGCCGCAGATCACTTCGGTCAACGTCGGCTCGATGTAGCCTTTTTTCACTCGAAGCCATGTGCTCCGTCTGCCGCGTTTGAGATCTCCAAAGCGCTGCAGTATCGGCCTTCCCCCGCCGATCAGAGTCGCCAAGTTTCCAATAGATTCACCATAAGCCTGATTGTCTGTCACCGGTTCGGTAAGGATCACCTTGGACAAGAATGCAAAGTTGGTGTTTTCTGATTTTTTGTGCAGATATGAATGACCGTTAACACAAACAAAATCACTGTAATTCTCTAATGAGACAAATCCGCCGTAATTGGTACAAAACGTTCGGGTTTGGTCGTCGTATTTTGAAGTCTGAATAAAAAAAGTGGGGTCGTAAATAATCTCGCAAAGATCTTGCATGATATCATTGTGTACTTCAACACGCAGCCCCACTTCTATCCCTCTTTGGCTGAGTTCGATTCCGTATTTCAGCGCAAGCTTTCCAACCCAGTCCGCTCCCACACGTCCGGGCGCCATAATAATGTTGTCTGAAAGATACTTTTTCCGATTGGTCACAATCCCTTTGACCTGTCCATTTTCGACAATAATGTCCCTTGCCTCCTCAGATGTATGTATGACAACTCCTTTTGAACGAATATATTCAACCATATCTGATATATATCCCGGCAGGCATTCACTGCCGAGATGTTTTTGTTTGATAATCAGCAGGTCGATACCGTGTCGCTTGGCCTTTTTACGGATGTTTTGGGCTGTTTCCATATCCGTCGGATAGACTTTGCTGTCCATGCCGAATTTGTTGAATATTTCCTCTGCCTCACGAATAAGTTCCTGAGCTTTTTGTATCGTCATGAACTGTGTCAGATCGGTCTTCCCTAATTTGTGGATAAAGTTTAATTTGCCGTCGGAAAATAGCCCTGCCCCTCCGATGCCGCTCAGTATGTCACAAGGCCTGCATTTCATGCATCTCTCATTTTTATTCATTGGACACTTACGTTTTAAGGAGCCTTTTCCTTTTTCAATAATAAGAATATTTAGCATGGTGTTTTCGCACAAATGAACTGCTGCGAACAATCCCGCAGGTCCTCCACCGACAATGATGACATCATATGTTGTATCTTTGAGCTTTGCTCGAGTCCCGGACATATTTTTTTCCTTCACATAAAAAAGGCCCAAAAAAAGCCCTGTCTTTCAGGACAAGGCTTTTAAAAAGGTATTTTGTCGATAAATAGATCGGATTATGCTTCGGTGTCAGTTTTTTCCTGGTCGTCTTTGGGCTTTTTGGTTTCAGTCCCGGATTCTTCCGATTCAACGGGTTCCAAACTTTGATCATCTGTTTTTTCATCCGTATCCTCAGAATCTTTGTCGGGTTCCAAAGCCGCCGCCTTGTCATCAGTCTCAACTTGTTCTATTTTTTTATCATCGTCATCAGCCTCTCCGGCTTTTATTTCTTCAGTCTGAACTTCTTCTTTTACATCTTTTTTCTTTTCTGCCTTTTTTCTCCCTGTCGGAGCCTTAGAGACTTTTTTCTTTTTTGTTTTCTTTTTTGTACCGGTTTTTGTATCGGTTTCGGAAAATATCAATTCAACCATGGAAATCGGAGAAGCGTCACCGGATCTTCTCCCTATCTTAATGATTCGAGTGTAACCCCCCTGCCTTGCGCCATATTTTTCTGCGGCCTCAGCGAAAAGCCTATGAACGACGTCTTTTTCTCTGATAATAGATAGCGCCTGCCGCCTGGCATGAACATCACCGCGTTTTGCCAACGTAATCAAATTATCTGCCCAACGTCTCAGTTCTTTTGCTTTTACATCGGTAGTTCGGATACGTTGGTGCTTAAAAAGAGAAGTCACCATATTTCTGAACATGGCATCCCTGTGACTGCTCGTCCTGTTTAATTTTAAACCTGTTTTTCGATGTCTCATTGAACGTATTACTCTCCTTCCTCTTTATCTTCCTCGGGCGGCTCAAATCCTTCAAGTTTCATTCCAAGAGAAAGGTCCATTTCGCTTAAAACTTCCTTAATCTCATTTAATGATTTTCTTCCAAAGTTTTTGGTTTTGAGCATCTCCGCCTCTGTCTTGCTGACCAATTGATATATTTTGACGATGTTTGCATTCTTCAGGCAGTTGGCACTGCGAACGGAAAGCTCAAGTTCTTCAACACTTCTGTAAAGGTTTTCATTAAAGCTGGGCCTTTCCTTTTCTTTTATTTTTTTAGGAGGTTCCGGTTCAAGATCTTCATCAAAATGGATAAATATCGTCATCTGCTCTTTTAATATCTTGGCCGCATAAGCAACGGCATCTTCGGGCGAAATACTTCCGTCTGTCCAAACTTCAAGGGTCAGTTTGTCATAATCCGTTCTCTGACCGACACGGGCATTCCCTACAACATATGATACACGCTTAATCGGCGAAAAAACGGCATCAATCGGTATAGTGCCTAAGGATGCATCCTCATCTTTATTTGATTCGGACAGTGAATACCCTTTGCCAATTTTTACGGTCATGGTTATGTTTAATTTTGCATCATCCGTAAGTGTTGCAATGTGTTGTTCGGGATTCAACACCTCGCATTTTCCGTCATCGCTAATGATATCATTTGCGGTAACTTCTCTCTTCCCTTTCACGTCAATCCGTACCGTTTTCGGCTTCGGATCATAAAGTTTAAAGCGAACCTCTTTTAAATTTAAAATAATCTCGGAAACATCTTCATATATTCCTGAAATAACGCTAAATTCGTGCATAACACCTTCGAATTTTACGGATGTTATCGCAGCTCCGTAAAGAGAAGAAAGAATTATCCGTCTTAGTGAATTCCCGATTGTTATACCGAATCCTCTCTCAAGAGGTTCACAAACGAACTTGCCGTAGGTTGGTTTGCTGGTTACCTGAACCTTTTCCGGCCGTATCACAGAGGATTATCGGAAGAATATATGAATGTTATATGGAATCTCGTCAGCTCCACATTCTGCATTTATCGAATCTTATTTTGATTTATTTGGAATAAAGTTCTACTATAAGTTGTTCCTGAATAGGCATTGTTATATCTTCCCGAGAAGGAAAAGCTTTTACAATTCCTTTCATGTTTTCCTTTTCTAAATCAAGCCACTGAGGAACACCTCTTCGCACGACAGCGTCAAGGGCATCTTCAATAGGCTGAATTTTGTCGCTTTTTTCTCGAATTTCCACGACATCCCCGATTTTAATGAGATATGACGGAATGTTAACGTTTTTACTATTGATAAGAATATGATTATGTCTTACAAAGTGGCGACCTTGCGCACGGGAATTAACAAAACCCAGTCGATATACAACATTATCAAGCCTGCGTTCCAAAAATACCAGTAGATTTGTCCCGGTGATACCTTTCTGATTATCCGCCCTTTTAAAAAACAGATGAAACTGTTTTTCTGAAACACCGTAAATTCGTTTTACCTTCTGTTTCTCTCGAAGCTGAATACCATAGTCGGAAATTTTTCTGCCGCGTCTCTGCCCATGCTCACCCGGTGGATAGCCGCGTCGATCAAAAGCACATTTATCAGAATAACAGCGATCTCCTTTAAGAAACAATTTTAAATTTTCTCGCCGGCATAACCGGCATACTGAGCCAGTATATCGAGCCAAGTATTCCTCCTTAATATTTTGTTTGTTATTTTTTCACCAAAATGTTCATCAAAGTTAAACCCTTCTTCTTTTGGGAGGCCGACAGCCATTATGAGGTATCGGCGTAACATCTTTAATCATTAAAACATTAAACCCTGTCGCCTGCAAGGATCGAAGGGCGGATTCTCGTCCGGAACCCGGGCCTTTTACATACACCTCGACATTTTTCATTCCATGCTCCATAGCTTTCTTGGCGGCATCCTCAGCGGCAATCTGTGCGGCAAACGGCGTGCTTTTTCTTGATCCCTTAAAACCTTGAACACCTGCGCTTGACCAGGCAACAACATTTCCCGCAGGATCTGTAATGGTGACGATGGTATTGTTGAATGTCGACTGAATATGAACGATACCAC
>JARRRC010000108.1:0-6797 GCA_037381105.1 Desulfobacterales bacterium | reverse complement strand
GGTTCGGATTTTTTTGGCCATCTATTATGCTCCTGTCAACCGATTCGCTATCCATCATTAATCCTATCCATCTGAATAACGAATTCCATTAACGTTTTATTTTTTCTTGGCGCCGCCTTTTTTCTTGATCGCAGACCTTCTCGGTCCTTTCCGCGTTCGTGCGTTTGTGCTTGTTCTCTGTCCGCGCGCCGGCAGCGATTTTCTGTGGCGAAGCCCTCGGTATGATCCAAGATCCATCAATCTTTTGATATTCATGGAAACTTGAGTACGAAGCTCTCCTTCAACTTTATATTCTCCATCAATTAATTTTCGGATGCTGTTGACCTCAGTCTCCGACAAATCATCAGTCTTTGTGTCAGGATTGATATTAAGCTGTTGGAGTATGCGCTTTGATATACTCGGACCAATACCATAGATGTATGTCAGTCCGACTTCAATCCGTTTACGTCTCGGCAAATCGACTCCCGCAATTCTTGCCAAAGTATATCCTCCTTTTACCCTTGCCTTTGTTTGTGTCTCTTATTCTCACAGATGACTCTAACAACGCCTTTTCTGCGAACAATTTTACACTTGGCACATATTTTTTTAACCGATCCCCTAACTTTCATTTACAACACTCCTTCATCAGCGTGATGGAGGCACATCGCAATTAATCCATTATCCATAACCAATTTCCCATAACCGGTCGCCTCTTACTTTTATTTTGACCGGTAGGTTATCCTTCCACGAGAAAGATCATATGGAGAAAGTTCAACCGTAACCTTATCTCCGGGTAATATTTTAATAAAATGCATGCGCATTTTCCCGGAAATATGTGCGAGCACCTGGTGCTTATTTTCCAGTTCTACTTTGAACATTGCATTGGGCAACGTTTCAAGCACTGTACCTTCAACCTTAATCGCCTCTTCTTTCGGCATATTTTCCCCCAAAACCTGACCGCCAAAAATGTTAGAATCTTCCTTTCATTCTGGCACCACCTTTCTTCAAAAATCCTTCGTAATGCCGGGTCAACATATGAGATTCTATTTGCTGAATGGTATCGATAGCAACCCCGACAACGATTAAAAGTGCGGTACCGCCAAAATAAAAAGGAACATTAAACTTTGTCATCAGAATAGATGGCAATACGCATACAGCGGAAACATATATGGCGCCACCCAAGGTAATACGGGTTAAAACCCTGTCGATATAATCTGCCGTTCGCTTTCCCGGACGGATACCCGGAATATATCCGCCTTGTTTTTTCATATTATCTGCAACATCGGCAGGGTTAAAGGTAACAGCAGTATAAAAATAACAGAAAAAGAAAATAAACCCCACATACAGTACTTCATAAAAAACATTGCCGGGTCTCATGGCTGAAGCCACGGAACGCATCCATGGAACGGCAAAAAAACTGGCCAAGGTTGCCGGAAACATGATAATTGACGAAGCGAAAATCGGTGGTATGACACCGGATGTATTGACCTTTAAGGGTAAATGGGTGCTCTGACCGCCATACATCTTTCGACCGACAACTCTTTTGGCGTATTGGACTGTTATTCGCCGCTGTCCCTGTTCAACGTAAATAATGAATGCGACCACAGCCACCATCAGGACAATCAAAATAACGATGGCAAACATCCCCATCTCGCCGGTTGAAAGTAGTCGGAATGTATTGCCGATTGCATTCGGCATTCGGGCAATAATCCCTGCAAATATGATCAGAGAGATACCGTTGCCGATTCCCCGTTCGGTAATCTGTTCTCCCAGCCACATAATAAATGCCGTTCCTGCCGTCAAGGTTATGACCGTCATGAGTCGAAATCCCCATCCGGGAAAAATAACCACCGGTGCTCCTCCGGGAGAACTCATTTTTTCAAGACCGATGCTGATACCGAATCCTTGTATGATGCTCAAAAGTATCGTTCCATAGCGGGTGTACTGTGTAATTTTTTTCCGTCCCTGTTCTCCCTCTTTTGACAGGCGTTCCAGATGCGGTATCGTTACCGTCAAGAGTTGAAGTATGATCGATGCACTGATATAAGGCATTATCCCGAGGGCAAAAACAGAAAGTCTCTCTAAAGCGCCGCCGGAAAACATGTCAAAAAGACCGAGCAGGGTCCCTCTTGCTTGTGCAAAAAACGATGCAAGGGCTACAGTGTCTATCCCCGGAGTAGGAACATGAACCCCGATACGATAGACGATGAGCAGCGCCAAGGTAAATAAGATCCTTTTTTTCAGTTCCGGTATTTTGAATATATTTGAGAACCCGTCACCCAGCATATTAACAACCCTCTATTTTCCCGCCTGCGGCAAGGATTTTTTCTCTGGCGTTTTTACTGACCCCGTTCACCTTGACGGTCAGCGGAATTGTGATCTCGCCTTTTCCTAAAAGTTTGATACCGTCACCCCGGCCTTTAACAAGACCGTTTTGAACCAGCACAGCTTCATCCACAATGCTTCCGGATTCAAACCGGGCCAGGTCGCGAATATTAATGACGGCTATTTTCTTTTTAAAGATATTGGTAAAACCGCGTTTGGGCAAACGACGGTGAAGCGGCATCTGGCCGCCCTCAAAACCGGGTCTCACACCGCCCCCGCTGCGGCTGTTATGGCCTTTTGTGCCCCTTCCGGCTGTCTTACCATGTCCGGATCCGACACCCCGACCCACACGTTTTCGAGATTTGCGAGATCCGTCCGGAGGTAACAATTCATTCAGTTTCATCTATTTTTCCTCGACTTTCACCAGGTGTGACACCGTATTAACCATTCCTCGAATAGAAGGCACATCCTTGAGTTCAACTGTTTTATTAAGTTTTGTCAACCCCATACCTCTCAACACCCTACGGTGCTTTTCGGGCCTTCCAATCATGCTTTTTACAAGAGTTACCTTCAACATTTTGCTCATTTATAATTCCTTACCCTCAACCATTGCCGAAGATCCATTGATGGTCACCATTCTTTGGAATTTATTTCAATTCATTTAAAGGGCTTCTACTTCTATATCCCGTCTGGCGGCAACTTGTTCGCGGCTCTGCAGCCTGGTAAGGCCTTCTATCGTAGCCTTAACGACATTGTGAGGATTATGCGACCCCATGCATTTTGTTAGAATATTCTGTACACCTGCTGCTTCCAGTACGGCGCGAACCGCACCACCCGCGATAAGACCGGTGCCTTTGGAAGCCGGTTTGAGGAGGACACGGCCTGCACCGAACTTTCCGACCACGGTATAGGGTATGGTCTCGTCAACCAAAGGTATTTTGACCATATCCTTTTTCGCTTTTTCTATGCCTTTGCGAATCGCTTCGGGGACTTCACCGGCCTTCCCAAGTCCATAACCGACACTCCCCTGACCATCACCGACCACAACGATCGCACTGAAGCTGAATCTGCGACCCCCTTTGACAACCTTGGCAACCCGATTAATGTGAACGACCTTATCAATTAATTGATTTTCGCCTTGATCCTGTTTGAACAAAAATCCGCCTCCTTTATATGGTTAGAAATCCAGCCCCGCCTCCCGCGCACCATTAGAAACAGCTTTTACTCGACCGTGATACAAGAACCCGTTTCTGTCAAAAACAACTTTGCGAATTCCTTTCTCAACGGCCCTTTCACCCAAAAGTTTCCCGACAAAACCTGCGACGGCAACCTTATTTTCAAATTCTCCCTGCTCCTTAACAATCTTATCCACGCTCGAAGCCGCCGCCAAAGTGTGTCCGTGCGTATCATCGATGACTTGAGCGTAAATATGTTTTGAGCTTCGAAAGACACTCAGTCTCGGTCGGTCCTGTGTCCCGACCATATGTTTTCGGATTCTCTTTTTTCTCTTTAAACGTGCTTTTGTTTTTAAATTCAATGATCCCATATTATATAACCTTATGCTGCTTTGGCTCCGGCTTTGCCGGCCTTTCGATGAATACGTTCCTCGGCATATTTTATTCCCTTGCCTTTATAGCTTTCCGGAGGTCTCAATCGTCGGATTGATGCAGCGGTATGACCGAGCAACTCTTTATCGATACCGGTTAATTTTATAATGTTTCTTTTGTCAATGGATGCTGAAATCCCCTTGGGAAGATCGAATTTGACAGGACTTGAATATCCGATATTAAACTCAATCGTGTTGCCACTGATTACAGCACGATACCCGATACCGTTTATTTCAAGAATTCTTTCAAATCCTTTGCTTACACCCGTGACCATATTAGCGACAAGGCTGCGCGTCAACCCTCGCAGAGACCTGCTGATCCTGTCGTCCCTAACAATATCCACATAAATCGTTCCATCTTCTATCCTTAAATCAACAGCAGGATGGATGGATCTTGAAAGGCTACCTTTCTCTCCTTGAACGGTAATGACGCCATCCTTATAAGTTATCTTCGTTTTTTCAGGTATTG
The DNA here is from genome assembly GCA_037381105.1 of Desulfobacterales bacterium. Taxonomy (GTDB): domain Bacteria; phylum Desulfobacterota; class Desulfobacteria; order Desulfobacterales; family UBA11574; genus UBA11574. The sequence continues at coordinate 2,418 of JARRRC010000108.1, read as the reverse complement.
TTATCGGTTTTTTTCCTACTCTTGACATGTATTATTCCTTTTAGGCATTTTAGATCATTTCAAACTTCAAACTTTCGGATTTTTGCTCGTCCGGGATATTTGTCCTGAAAAAATACGTCACCGTACTTGTAAAATAGTGCACGCAGGGGGCCCAACTTACCATATATTGCAGAGAACTTCGCCTCCCACGTTCCCGGCCCTGGCCTTTTTATCCGTCATGATCCCTTTCGATGTTGACAGGATTGAAATCCCCATGCCGTTCAATACTTTCTGGACATCCTTACTCTTGGCATAAACGCGCCTGCTGGGTTTACTCACGCGCTCGAGACCGTAAATAGCGTGCCTTTCTTCTTCATCATATTTAAGATACACACGCAAAATGCCTTGTTTTTTATCTTTTATGAATTTGTAATTTTTTATAAAACCCTCGTCTTTTAATACCCGGGCCAGTTCCATTTTTAACCGTGAGCCCGGTATATCGACACTCGTATATTTTGCCTTTCCGGCGTTCCTTATTCGGGTCAGCATGTCCGCTATTGGGTCGCTCATCGCCATATAGATTTCTCCGTTAATCTTTCAATTGTTAATGCTTTAACTAAAATTTATGCTTAAATTAGAAATTTCGATAAATCCAACTAAAAATACCATTGATTATACCCAACCGGGTTCTTTGCATTACCAGCTTGATTTTACCACACCGGGAAGCTTGCCTTCCGAAGCCAGATTCCGGAAACAAATACGGCAAATTCCGAACTTTCTTAAAAATCCTCTTGGTCTGCCGCAAATGGGGCAGCGATTGTATTTTCTCACTTTGAACTTGGCTGTTTTTGTTGCTTTAATTCTAAGAGATGTTTTTGCCAAATTTTCCTCCCTCTTTAATTCCTGAACGGCATACCCAGTTGTCTTAAAAGTTCTGTCCCTTCTTCATCCGTCTTTGCTGTCGTAACGATGGAAATATTCAAGCCTTTGATTCTGTCAATTTTATCGTAATCGATTTCCGGGAAAATAATGTGCTCCTTAATTCCCAGCGTATAATTTCCGTGGCCATCGAATGCTTTTCCCGAGAGACCTCTAAAATCACGAACACGTGGCAGCGCTATATTTACCAGTTTATAATAAAAATCATACATGCGTTTATAACGAAGTGTCACCCTGCAACCGATGGGCATTCCTTCTCTCAACTTGAATGCGGCTATGGATTTTTTGGCACGGGTGACAACCGGCTGCTGACCGGCGATAATCTTAAGTTCTTCTATGGCCGAATCCAAAAGTTTGATATTATGAATCGCTTCGCCGAGTCCCATATTCAAAATAATCTTTTCGAGTTTCGGCACTTGCATGATGCTCTTGTATTTAAATGTATCAAGAAGTTTGGGCACGACTTCTTTGTGATAATACAATTTTAATTCTGACATACAATCCCTCCGGCACGCGATCCTAAGAATCTATAATTTCATTGCATTTACGGCATACCCGTATTTTTTTCCCATCCTCTAAACGTTTCATTTTTATTCGAGCGGGCTTAACGCATTTGCTGCAAATCAACAAGAGATTGGACCAGTGGATCGGCGCTTCAGTTTCAATGATTCCACCCTGTCTATGCTTAGCACTGGGCCGAGCATGTTTTTTGATCATATTGATATTTTCAACAACGATCCGGCTGTCCTTTCTCTTGATAGAAAGTACTTTCCCGATCTTCCCCTTATCCTTTCCGGCAATAATCTTAACTTTATCGTCTTTTTTTATATGACATTTATTTTTTATCATGAATCAGTTCTCCACAGGAGTGTTTTTTATAACACTTCCGGTGCCAGTGATATAATTTTCATAAACTTTTTGGCCCTGAGCTCCCTTGCGACCGGCCCGAATATACGCGTGCCGATGGGTTCCCTGTTTTGAGTGATTAAAACAGCCGAATTGTCATCAAATCGTATATATGATCCATCCGGTCTCCGGATCTCTTTTTTGGTTCGGACCACAACAGCCTTCAAAACATCCCCTTTTTTGACCTTGGTATTCGGTATGGCTTCTTTGACAGAAACAACGATGATATCGCCGACACTTGCATACCTCCTGCGTGAACCCCCGAGAACTTTTATGCAGTATAAGATCTTGGCTCCTGAATTATCCGCAACGGTCAATTTCGTTTCCGCCTGAATCATCTTCTTACTTTCCTTATATAACGATGAATCCGCAACACAGCCCGAATTCTATCGACGGTTCTTTTTAGTCCTAAAAACCCAAAATTTAACGTTAAATGGCTTTTTCGATGATTTGGCTGACTCGCCATCTTTTGGTTTTGCTCAACGGCCTTGACTGCGTAATCAGCACCTTATCTCCGATACGAGACGCATTATGTTCATCATGAGCGGCAAACTTGGCACGCCTTCTGATATACTTTTTGTAAAGTTTGTGCTG
>JARRRC010000107.1:2833-12598 GCA_037381105.1 Desulfobacterales bacterium | reverse complement strand
CAGTGAAGGACATAGAGGGTATTATGGTTTTTATCATAGCAGATACATGGGCAGTTATGCGCGTGATCCGGGTTATTCAAACACCAGCAAAACCATCCGATTGGAAACAAATTTGTACGACGTAAAAACAGAAAAACTCATTTGGTCCGGGCAATCGAAAACAATTAGTAAAGACTCAAAAGATCAAATCATCAACGATGTGATCAAGGTTGTGATTAATGACTTGCAAAATAATAAATTGATCTCGCCAAAATGAATGTGACTGTGCATATGGGCGAGGCTCAAATCATAGTGCTGCGATCGTGCAGAGTGATAGAACGCGTTAAGTTGATTGGCTCAATAAATCAAAACAAATGCCAGATCTGAGATGCGGAATGAATAGATAGGGCTTTTTGTTTTTAGCGATCTTTCATTAAAAATTAAGTATTTTGAATTCAACGTTTTAAAAATAAATCGGAAGGTTAAATAAAATGAAGATAAGATTAAAAGGTATCCGAAAAATGAATTTGACAATCGTTGCTGTCATGGCCCTCATGACACTGTGTTTCATGGTTTTTCAGTCAGCCGACGCATACGCTAAAACAGCCAAAGAAATTGATGTAAGCGTTGATGTGGCGCTGGAAAATTTTAACCTTGAAGGCTCCAAGTTTACCAGACTAAGGAAGTAGATATCTGATAGAGGAATAAGAAAATAAAATAAAAATAAGGAGGAAGGATATGAAAAAGCATTATATGATTTCATTGATTGCTCTGGTCGCCGGTGTTTTGCTGATCGGATGTGCCGGTGAGATGGTTAAGCGCACCCCGCCGACTTTCCAGGCGTATACGTTTCAAGCGGATCAGTATGTGTCCAAGGTGAATAATTTTGCTGTGATTCTGGACACATCTTCTACCATGGCGGATAAATACCAGGGACAAGCCAAAGCGACCGTTGCCAAAAACTTCTTAACGGCAATGAACCAAACGCTTCCGGAACTGAACTATAACGGCGAACTCCGGACATTCGGCCACTTTGCTTATTTACCGGACAGGTCGACCATGCGGGTATATGGCGTGACGCCGTATTCGACTTCAGGATTTGGATCGGCATTAGAAGGTGTGAAAGGACCCGGTGGAGACACTTCTCTTCCACTGGCCAAAGCCATCGCCGCTGCGGGTGAAGATTTGAAGTCGGCCCACGGTCCCATCGCGGTCGTTATTGTCAGCGATGGGGTGGATATGGACCAAGCACCGGTGAAGGCTGCCGAGGCTTTGAAAGGCCGGTTCAGCGACAGACTGTGCATCGATACGGTACAGATCGGAGATGATCCTGCTGGAAAGGCTATTTTGGAACAGATTGCCAAAGTGAGTGGTTGCGGATTTTCAACAACTGCCGACAGACTTGCCACATCATCGAGTATGGCAGGATTTGTGGAAGGCATATTTTTGGCCAAATCTGCTCCTAAACCTGTGCCGATGGCGGCGGCATCAAAACCGATGGACAGCGATAAGGACGGCGTGCCGGACAATTCGGATCAATGTCCCAATACCCCTTTGGGTGCCACGGTAGATGCCAGGGGATGCTGGACATATGCCGCGAAGGTGCTGTTTGATATTAACAGTGCAGAAGTAAAGTCCGAAGCATATCCAATGCTCACTGAAGCGGTGCAGATACTGAAACAGAATCCGGACCTCAAGGTTGAGATAGACGGACATGCAGACAGTACCGGAGCCCCGGAGTATAACATGGCCCTTTCTGAAAAACGGGCCCGAGCCGTCAAAGATTTTTTTGTTTCCAGAGGGATTGATGCCGAACGGCTTACCACAAAAGGTTTTGGTATTACGAAACCGGCCGCCAGCAATAAAACAAAGGAAGGCCGGGCCAAAAACAGGCGGGTTGAGTTAACACCGGTTCAATAAGGGACCCATAAATCAATAACCATACACCACAGAAGATAGGGTAAAGCAACACGATTGCCAAACCTTATCTTCATATTTTAATGCACGGCAATTTGCGTGGTATTAAACCATGAATCAGAATAAAGGATGATGATATCTGTTTCTAAAATCCTAAATTCAGAAAGGAAATCAAAAATGAGAATCAAACGATATGTCTATGCCTGTATTTTACTGATGATAACCGTTCCTCTTTTTATGGCGACTTCAGGGGCCGCTGAATCAAAAAAACCCAACATCGTCATCATCTGGGGCGACGACATCGGACAGACCAATGTCAGCGCCTATTCAAAGGGCGTGATGGGTTATCACACCCCCAATATCGACCGCGTCGCCAACGAGGGGATGATTTTCACCGACTACTACGCGGAACAGAGCTGCACCGCTGGTCGCTCGGCATTCATCACCGGTCAAAGCGTGTTCCGCACCGGTCTCAGCAAGGTGGGCATGCCTGGCGCCAAGGAAGGGCTCAGCGCCAAGGACCCCACCATCGCCACCCTGCTCAAGGCCCGGGGCTATGCCACGGGTCAATTCGGAAAGAATCATCTGGGTGACCGTGACGAGCACCTGCCGACCGCGCATGGATTCGACGAGTTTTACGGCAACCTGTACCATCTGAATGCCGAGGAGGAGCCGGAGCAAGCCGACTATCCGAAAGATCCAGAATTTCGCAAAAAGTTTGGGCCGCGCGGCGTGATTCACAGCTTCGCCATGCCCGAAGGCACGCAGAAGATCGAAGACACCGGGCCGCTCACTAAAAAACGCATGGAGACCATCGATGACGACATCGCCGCCCGCGCCGCACAGTTCATCGAAAAGCAGCACAAGGCCGGCAAGCCCATGTTCGTGTGGGTGAACTTCACCCACATGCACTTTCGCACACATCCCAAACCTGAGAGCATCGGGCAGTCCGGGCGTTGGCAGAGCGAGTACCACGACGCAATGATTGACCATGACAAGAACGTGGGCACGGTTCTTCAGAAGCTTGACGAGCTGGGCATCGCCGACAACACCATCGTCATGTACGGGACAGACAATGGCCCGCACATGAACACGTGGCCCGATGCTGGTATGACGCCGTTCCGCAACGAAAAGAACAGCAATTGGGAGGGCGCCTATCGCGTGCCCGCCATGGTGCGCTGGCCAGGCAAGATCAAGGCCGGGTCGGTGTCCAACGAAATCATGTCACACATGGACTGGTTGCCGACACTTCTGGCTGCTGCCGGCGATTCCGACGTGACGAGTAAGCTGCTCAAGGGCTACAAGGTCGGCAAAACCACTTATAAGGTGCACCTGGACGGCTACAACTTCCTGCCCTATTTGACTGGAAAAGAACCGAAAGGTCCCCGGGAATCCTTCTTCTACTTCTCCGACGATGGCGACCTGACCGGGCTGCGTTACGACAACTGGAAGCTCGTGTTCATGGAACAGCGGCAACGGGGCACGCTGCAAATCTGGTTTGAGCCGTATACGCTGCTGCGGGGACCCAAACTTTTCAATTTACGCACGGACCCTTACGAACGAGCGGAGGTCACCTCCAATACCTATTGGGACTGGTACATAGACCACGCTTATTTATTGGTGCCGGCACAAGGCTACGTTGCCAAATTCCTGGCTACGTTCAAAGAGTATCCGCCGCGCCAGAAAGCCGCCAGCTTCAGTCTAGAAAAGGTCTTGGAACAACTCCAGCAAAATATCGGATCGAAATAGATCGGACGCAGCGGGGCGCTTCGGTGAAAGCGCCCCGCATTACAGAACACAAGGGGTATAAATATGAAAAGTTTGCTTATCAAGAGCCTGCTTGCTCTGCTGCTACTCGCAAACACAGCTTTTGCCACCGATCCCATGCCCTCCTGGAATAACACTGCACCGAAAAAGGCCATTGTTGCCTTCGTAGAAAAAATCACCAAGGAAGGATCGCTGGACTTCGTCCCGGTCGCCGAGCGCATCGCCGTGTTCGATAACGACGGCTGCCTCTGGTCCGAACAGCCGATGTATTTCCAAGCGTTCTTCATCTTTGACCGTATCAAGCAACTTGCACCACAGCACCCAGAGTGGAAGGACAAAGAGCCGTTTGCGTCTGTGCTCAAAGGCGACATTAACTCTGCTCTGGCGGGTGGCGAACACGCACTCATTGAAATGGGGATGGCCACACATGCGGGCACAACCACCGAAGAATTCGAGAAGATAGTGACCGATTGGATCGCCACCGCCAGGCATCCGAAGACGGGGAGGCTTTTCACCGAGATGGTTTTTAAGCCGATGATCGAGGTGCTCAGTTATCTTCGCGCGAACGGATTCAAGACTTTTATCGTCTCCGGCGGCGGTATCGAGTTCATCCGTCCGTGGGCCGAACGAGTTTATGGCATCCCCCCCGAGCAAATCATCGGCAGCAGCATCAAAACGAAGTTCGAAATGCGGGACGGCCAGCCCGTGCTCGTGCGCCTACCGGAAATTAATTTCGTTGACGACAAAGCCGGCAAACCCGTCGGCATACGGATGCATATCGGCCGACGGCCCATCGCCGCTTTCGGCAACTCCGATGGCGACTTGCAGATGCTGCAATGGACTGCTGCCGGCAAGGGCGCGCGCTTCTGTCTCTATGTCCATCACACCGATGCCAAGCGCGAATTCGCCTATGACCGCAAGTCGAGCATCGGCCGCCTCGACAAAGGACTCGACGAAGCGCGGGCGAAAGGCTGGACAGTGGTGGACATGAAGAATGACTGGAAAATCATCTACCCGTTCGAGAAGAGGTGAGAACGGGAGTTATGAACGTTGAAACCAACCGCAATCATCGGCGTTTCCGGTCAGTCCCGACCCTTTACACGACCGGTATTGGAAGCATTGGCAAGACACTATGAAAGGCCCATCGTATTTGCACTGTCGAACCCGACCTCCAAATCCGAATGTACGGCAGATGAAGCATATCAATGAACCCAAACGCGCTGTTTTTGCAAGCGGAAGCCCTTTTGAGCCTGTTTCCTTTTAACGTTGACTTCAAAATATTCCTTCCGAACCATCCCGAACCGCAGTGACCTATAAAACCATTACTTATATATAAATTAACTAAAAAGTAATTTAATAAAAATATAAATTATAAATCTTGACAAATTGTTCTTCGAAATTATTTTTTTGTTAAAAAGTTTCCTCAGGTTGGAAAATTAGTCTAACCGCTTAATAAAACGGAAAATAACAAGGGAAGGAGGGTGATATCATGCTTTACAAAAGATTATTCAATGATCCGAGTTGGGGATTCAGTAAGGCTTTTAGTGAATTAGATCGTTTGCACAGGGAAATGGATGCGCTCTACGGCGCCTTATCCGGTGGGGCTTTTCCAATGCCCTCAGCCGGCGTATTTCCTCTGATAAATCTGACTGAAGATAATGAAAACTATTATCTGAGGGCTGAATTGCCCGGAATGAAGTCGGATGAACTGGATATTCAGGTCACAGGGGAAGGCATTTCCATTTCAGGGGAGAGAAAAATTTCGGAAGAAGGCAACACTGTAAAGTACCACAGACGCGAGAGAGAATCGGGAAAATTTTCCAGATTGATCAATTTTCCGGGAAAAGTTGATGTTAATATTGTTGAAGCCTCCATGGAAAACGGTGTGTTGAGTGTTACCATACCCAAATCAAAAGCTGCAAAACCCCGTCAGATTACGGTGAAATAAGTCGGTTAAAAAATTTTATGAAAGGAGGGATAACGATGTCTAATAAAGGATCCAAAAATCTTCAAGTTAAGCCGAAGCAGGAATTAACCTCGCCGGCCGAGCAGACACGACCGGGATCGATCTTTACACCCAACGTGGACATTTTCGAGACCGATCATGACATTACGCTTTTGGCTGATATGCCGGGGGTTTCAACCGAGAATCTAACGATCGATCTTAGAGAAAATGTATTAACCTTGACCGGTGAAGTAGCACCGTTTGAAGGCGCGAATGAAGAAGATATTCTAATTGAATACGAAATCGGCAAATACTACCGGCAATTTAATCTTTCCAGCGTAATAGATCAAAGTAAAATCGACGCCAAGTTAAACGATGGCGTACTGAGGCTTACGCTGCCCAAGGTCGAAGAAGCAACACCTCGCAGAATTGAAGTTAAGACCGGATAAATGCGAATGTTTAGAGGTTTAAAAGCGCATTAAAAGGAGGATCATCGTGGCCAAGAGCTATTTTGCTATTCTCGGCGTTTCATCAAGTGCAACCGCAGATGAAATTAGAACTGCGTATCGCCGCCTGGCCAAAGAATTTCATCCGGACCACTACGCAGGCGGCGATGAAATCTTTAGAGAAATTCAGGAGGCTTACTCTGTTCTGGGAAATGCCGGGAGGCGGCAAAAATACGAACAGCAGATCTCAAAAAAACCGGTGAGGGCTCATGTGAAACGCACAACTTTTCGTCCGGAACCCGAGCCTCTTATTCCTGAAAAAGGGCCGATTGATATGGGAGAAATATCCCCTGTTCGATCATTTCATACGTTTTCGCCGTCATTCGATGAGATCTTTGACTGGTTGTGGCGTAATTTTTCCAGTCTGTCTCCTCAAAAATCTCGCAGAGTTCAGAACCTGACACTGGAGGTTCCGTTAACGCGTGAACAGGCATTGAGGGGCGGAACAGCCAGGGTATTGGTTCCAGCCCAAGCGGTCTGTCCACTTTGCCGCGGTTATGGGGATATCGGTTCTTACATATGCTCGCGATGTGCCGGTAACATTCTGTACTATATATAAAATATCAATGGGTAGATGGAGTTTATAATGGAAACCAAAGATTCATATTTAAAAAAATTGAAGGCCAAGTTCGACGATCTAAATTATAAATGGAACACGGAACGAAATAAGCTGGAGGCAAAAGCACAACATGCCAAAATCGAAGTAAAGAAGAAATTTGAGCAAAGATTAATAACCCTCCAGGAACGGCGAGAAAAAATGAGACAGAGATTGGATCAGATTGATAACGCCAGCGAAGAAGTTTGGAGGGGTCTCAAAGAAGGGGCGGATAACGCCTGGAACTCATTAAATGAGGCGATTAAAAAGGCGAGGTCTCTCTTTGATTAGACAGTTGGAAGCATTAATCACTCATATGTAATAATACTATATGATGTTTTTGCTGAATGTGACAACCGTATCGATGATGTTCTCCAAATCGATGGTTAGAAGTTTCCGATCCTTGACGAGGAGTCGTCCGTTGACGATGACATCCCGAACATCCGATGCTTGCGCGGCATAGACAATGTGGGACACCGGGTTGTAAAGCGGAAGGAGGTGGGGTTTGCGGGTATCGATGACAATGACGTCCGCCTTTTTCCCGATTTCCAATGAGCCCGTGATATCATCAAGGCCGACTGCTTTTGCCCCTTGGATGGTTGCCATTTTCAGGACAGTGACGGCATCCATTAGCGTGGGGTTCAGAGCGATGACCTTGTGGATTTTGGCCGCTGCGTCCATTTCTGAAAATAGATCCAGATTATTGTTGCTGGCACACCCGTCGGTACCCAGCCCAACGGTTACACCGGCTTTCATCAAAGACGGGACCGGCGCAATTCCCGAAGCAAGCTTCATGTTGCTTTCCGGGTTGTGGGAGACGCTTGCTTTGCGTACGGCAATCGTATGAATGTCGTCGTCATCCAGCCAGACCGCATGAACCAGAAGTGTATTGTTATCGATGATGCCGATCTTATCCAGATAGTTAATCGGCGTTGCTTGATGACGGGTCTGAATCCGGATATATTCATCCTTGGTTTCCGCGGCATGAATCTGAAAAAGCACTGCTGCTGCGTCGGCAATATCTTTGGCTTTTTTCAGTGTCGCCTCGGAACAGGTATAGGGGGAGTGACAAAATATCGACGGCGTTATCAAAGGTGATACGTTCTGCCATTTTTGTATGAACGTTCGAGCAGTGTTAACATTGTCCTTTGGATCCGGAATTCCCGGTGCCGGAAAATCGATAACACCCTGGGCCAGTATCGCACGCATCCCCGCTTCATTCACCGCCGTTGCAACATGGCCTTCGAAAAAATATCCGTCACAGCAGGTGGTGGTTCCCGACAGCAACATTTCCGCACATGAAAGCAGGGTCCCGATCTTTACGGATTCAGGTGTAATATATTTTGATTCAGCCGGGAAGACGTGCTCATTCAGCCATACGGAAAGGGGCAGGTCATCGGCCAAACCCCTGAACAGCGCCATGGGAAGGTGGGTGTGGGTATTGACAAGTCCCGGCATAATGATGCCGCCCTGGGCATCAATGATTGTTTCCCCCTCAGGAACCGGCGAATCGTTTTCCAGTGATTCAATTTTAACCAGCCGGTCGTTTTTTATACACAGAACTCCGTTTTCAATGATGTCCAAATCAGAATTCATCGTAAGAACGGTGCCGTTATGTATCACGATAGAGTTCATTGGATTGGAGTTTCTTCTTTTATATAATAAAAGGATGTTGTCAAGGAAGTGATAATATCTTACAATTTTTTTAAAATCAAATGCTGAGTTCCGGAAACAATCAACCCAATGGGTGCTGAATGTTTAAAATAGGTTTTTATCAATTTGAACCGAAATTCGGCGAGGCAGAGGTGAACCTTGCAAAGGTGCTTTCTGCGCTTTGTAACGTCGATGCCGACCTGATCGTTCTGCCGGAGCTGGCTTTCACCGGCTATTATTTTCAGGATCGTTTGGAATTGATGTCAATGGCCGAAGATCCTGAAACATCGGCGACCGTCGAGGGGCTAACCCGTCTGTGTCGAGACCGGGATTTTTTCCTGGTCACCGGTTTTGCCGAGAAATGCGCCGATAAAATATTCAACAGTGCATTGCTCATCGGCCCTCAAGGCATTCTTCACACCTACCGGAAGCTGCATCTTTTTAACACGGAAAAAGACTATTTTGATCCTGGAGATACGCCGCTTGAGACGGTTGATGTTCGCGATGCAAAGATCGGCATGATGGTCTGTTTCGACTGGGCCTTTCCGGAGGTTGCACGGACCCTCGCCATGCAAGGGACGCATATCCTTTGCCACCCGTCGAATCTTGTTCTCGAATTGTGCCAGCAGGCTATGGTAACGCGATGCCTTGAAAATTGCGTATTTGCCGTCACTGCGAATCGCATTGGGGCGGATGTGCGACCCCACGGAGAGATCAAATTCACGGGTCAAAGTCAAGTGACTGGCCCGAAAGGCGAAATCATCTATCACGCGACGCCGGATAAGGAAGAGTTGTATATTGCCGAGATCGACCCAAGTCTTGCCCAAAACAAATTTATAACGGAAAAAAATGACGTGTTCCGGGATCGGCGTCCTGAGTTTTATACTTCATTGAGCCATCCAAAAGGATAAATCTCGGTTGAGGTAAACGCCGTTTCAAATTCTACCAACCACATTTTTGATGATCGCTTCAAGCCGGGGTATGGCTCCTTTGGCCACGGCGATAACTTCCTCAACAGTTGCGGGAACGGGATGATCCGGATCATGGACATTGGTAATAATCGACATGCCGAGGATTCGGATCTCGGCATGGACCCCGGCAATAACTTCCTGAACGGTTGAAAACCCCACCGCATCGGCACCAATGATTCTTAAATAACGGACTTCGGCCCGGGTTTCAAGTGACGGTCCCTTAAGACCCGAATACACCCCTTTTTGCAAAGAAATGCCCTTATCTCTTCCCGCAGATTCGGTAAATTCAACCAGTTCTTGATCATATGCATCGGTCATATCCGGAAACCGGATTCCCCACCGTTCTTCATTGGGGCCGATCAGAGGATTTGAACCGGTCAGATTGATATGATCGGTGATAATCATGATATCGCCGGCACTGAACTCCGGGTT
>JARRRC010000107.1:0-2793 GCA_037381105.1 Desulfobacterales bacterium | reverse complement strand
GGATCAATGTCTTTACGCCAAGCACTTGCATGACCCGAATGGGAAAGGATACCTCAAGGGGAGAATATCCCTCGTACAGGTGAAACCTCCCCTGCATGGCCATGATCTCTTTTCCACCCATATCTCCGAAAAGAAGCCTTCCGCTGTGACTTTCTACCGTGGATTCCGGAAAGTGAGGAATGTCTTTATAATCTAAGGATACGGATATATCCAAAGATTCTAAACTTTCTCCGAGACCGGTTCCGGACAAGAGCGCGATTTTGGGTGGTTTTTTAAAATGAGACGTTAAAAAATCCGCAGTTTCAAAGACTTTACGTGTGTAGTTTTTCATAATCAGGCGCTTGGTTGTAAACTATTTACTTTATATCTCAAAACCTTGTTATATGATCTTCTGCATTTTTGTACATTAATAGTTTGGCTCGTTGACCTGTTTTCCGATTTACCGGTTTTTTGTGAACGCTGGAATCATAGTCCATCATTTCACCGTCGTCAAGAATGCGAAAAAACGGCTTTTATGTGTTGACATGTTATTTTGCAATAAATATTATCAAAAATTTGTATTGTCTGAATTTTCTATGAAAATTAATGGGAATGATTCGGTTATATATAAGCCTTCGATGCGAGCAACATTCAGGTATTATCGGGTATTAATGGTATGACTATCACAAAGACGCAATAGTGTTACGAGGAGAATTAAATCAATGTCCAAAGATCTTATCGGATCCGTGGTGGTGGTGGGCGGCGGAATTACCGGGATGCAGTCCGCTCTGGATTTGGCTGATTCGGGATTTTATGTTCATCTTGTGGAAAAATCGCCGGCCATCGGCGGCATCATGGCCCAACTGGACAAGACCTTCCCGACCAATGACTGTGCCATGTGAATTATCTCGCCGAAACTGGTCGAGGTCGGCCGGCACATCAATATAGAGCTGCACACCCTGTCTGAAATTAAAGAGATCGCCGGGGAGGCCGGCAACTTTAAGATTACGCTGAGCAAGGGCGCACGATATATCGATATCGATAAATGTACCGGGTGCGGGGATTGTACCCAAGTGTGCCCGGTCAGTCTCGAAAGTCTTTACGACGAGCGTCTCAAGGATCGGACAGCAGTTTACAAGCCCTACGCACAGGCTGTTCCCGGAGCATATTCCATAGACAAGAGGGATCAATCGCCCTGCACCCATGCCTGTCCCAACAGCGTCAACGCCCATGGATACGTGGCCATGATCGCCCAAGGGAAATATCAAGAGGCTTTGGAGGTGATCACAAGGACCCTGCCCCTTCCCGGAGTGCTCGGTCGAATTTGCCCTCATCCCTGTGAAACCGAATGCCGGCGAAATGAAGTGGATGAACCGATTTCCATCTGCGCCCTGAAACGTTTTGTGGCTGATCAGGTGGACATCGATGCTTTGCCCGTGGTTGATATCACGCCCCGGGATGAAAACATCGCCGTCGTCGGTGCGGGACCCGCCGGCCTGACAGCCGCTTATTTTCTGGCCAAAGACGGTTTCAAGGTGACGGTTTTCGAGGCTCTTCCGGTCGCCGGCGGCATGCTCAGGGTCGGCATTCCCGATTACCGGCTTCCGCCGGATATCCTTGAAAAAGAAATTAAATGGATTACCCGTCTCGGGGTGGAGATCAAATTCAACACCGCCCTGGGCCGAGACATTACCGTGGACGGTTTGATGAACGATGGATACCAGGCCGTTTATCTGGCCATTGGCTGTCATGCCAACATGAAACTGAACATTCCCAATGAAGAAGCGGACGGCGTGATTCCAGGGGTTAAGTTTTTGAGAGATGTTTCTTTGGGCGAGATCACCGCCCTCAAAGGGAATGTGGCGATCGTGGGCGGAGGGGATGTGGCAATCGATGCGGCAAGATCCGCGCTTCGCCTCGGAGCGGACAGCGTCAGCATACTTTATCGGCGGACACGTACCGAAATGCCGGCCCGTGAAGAGGAAGTTGAAGATGCCATTGAAGAAGGGATTGACATTCAGTTTCTCACGGCGCCCGTTCAAGTGATGGAACGAGACGGAAAAGCCGTTGGCCTTAAATGCATTAAAATGAAGCTGGGCGAGCCTGATCAAAGCGGTCGGAGACGGCCTGTTCCGGTTAAGGGGAGTGAATTTGTTGTCGATGTTAATATCATTATACCGGCCATCGGGCAGAAAACAGACACCGCTTTTCTAAAAGATACAACAGACATCGAATTGGATCGCTGGAACAACATCAAGGTGGATCCGATCAGCTTCCAGACCACCAAAAAAGGGGTGTTTGCCGGCGGTGACGCCCAGACCGGCGCATGGATTGCCATTGGGGCGGTGTCTGCCGGAAAAGAGGCGGCGGTTTCCATAAAGAGATATCTTGACGGAGAGGATTTAACAAAAGGACGAGATCCTATCGAGGCGCCTCAAAAAAACTTCTATCCTGTTAAAAAGGATATCCAAAAGGTCGAACGGGCAAAAATGCCAAGGATTCCACTAAAAGAACGGGAAACCGGTTTCACGGAGGTGGAACTGGGGTTGAGTGAAGCCGCAGCAGTTGCCGAGGCCAAAAAATGTCTGAACTGTATGGTATGCTGCGAGTGCTTGGAATGCGTTAAGGCCTGTAAGGCCGAAGCCGTTACCCTGAAAACCCATGCCGAAAAAAATAAAATTGTCGAAATTGATGCGGGTTCGATCATTTTGGCGCCGGGAGCGGATGTGTATGATCCGGGAGTGCACGACACGTACAATTACACCCGTCATCCCAATGTGGTGACGTCCATGGAGTTCGAGCGGATTTTGTCGG
>JARRRC010000106.1:0-12277 GCA_037381105.1 Desulfobacterales bacterium | reverse complement strand
GGAACGAGGGGACTTACAAAGAGTACAGACATTAAATTTTGTATTATCAGGAATGAATCCTGTATATATTTTTGAAACATTATCAAGTTCAAATTGATATTTCGCGGTCAAGCCGCATATTATTTTTTTGAGAGTTTCGAGAACTCAATGATAGGCCCTAAAATGGGATTGGAAAAAAATCCTTATGCCATTATTGCGCTGGGGGGGTACGGCCGGATGGAACAATTTATCCATTCGGATGTGGATCTTCTTTTTCTTTTTGAAAAATACATACCGGATGAGGCTTCCGATCTTATCCAAGAAGTGGTCTATCCTTTGTGGGACATCGGCCTAGAAGTCGGTTACGCCACACGATCTTTAAAAGAGTGCGTCAAACTGGCAGAAAAAGATCTCGAGGTGCTGACTTCTATTCTGGATGCCCGCCTGATCTGCGGCATGTCTTATTTGTATTCCACCTTAATGGACCAGTTACGCAACAAGATCGCCCGCAAAAATTCACATAAAATCATTAAAAAACTGGTTGAAAAGAGCCGACTCCGGCATGAATTGTTCGGTGACTCTTCCTTTTTGCTTGAACCCAATCTCAAGGAGGGGCTGGGCGGATTGAGAGATTATCATACCATGCTCTGGATCGCCAAATTGAATTCGAATCTCAGACAGTTCAGGGATTTTGAATATTATGGCTTCTTGTCTCATGATGAATTTCAATCCTTAAAAGAAGCACTTCATTTCATCGGTAATGTCAGAAATTGTCTGCATCATCTGGCTGATAGAAAATGTGATCAACTCTATTTCGAATATCAGATCAAAATGGCCCATGCCCTTAAATTTGAAACAGTGAACGGACAGCAGCCGGTGGAAAGATTTTTGAGCAAACTCCACGGTCAAATGGAATTTTTGAAACAACAGCATTTGATGCTTCTGTATGAGCTGGGATTGTCAAAAACGCTTAAATCAAGAGGAAAAACCATAAGGCCCAGTCGTGTGCCAGGTCTTGAAATCACGGAAAATGGGATGCTTAACTTTGTTTCATCCGAAAATATATTGTACGATTCGAGTCTTTTGATGAAGGTATTTGAAGAAAGTGCATCCCTGAATATCCCCTTAAGTGCCGAAGCCAAAAGACTGATCAGAGAATTTGCCTATCTTGTTGACGAAGAATTTTCTTCCTCGAAGAAACAACTTGAATCATTTGAACATATTTTAGTTCAACCGGTATCGACGTTTAATGTGTTTAACGAAATGTTGAATTCCGGCTTTTTGATTCGATTCATTCCTGAATTTAAAGAAGTCACCAATAGGATCCAGTATGATGAATACCACCTTTATCCGGTGGACCGCCATCTACTGAGAACGGTTCAGCATATCAAGATTTTCGGCACATCCGAAGGCAAGTCGAAATACCCCTTATGCAGCGGCCTATATAGAGGGCTTAAAAAACGCAGCCTATTGCTCTGGGCCGCTTTGTTGCATGATATCGGCAAAGGAAGAACCGAAGTGAGTCATTCCATCAGCGGTGCGGAGATTGCAAGGTCGATACTGCAAAAATAAGGTTATCAAACCGAGGATATTGAGACGGTCTCTTTTTTGATAAAAGAACACCTTTTGTTGATCAAAACCGCCACCCGAAGAGATCTCAATGATGAAGAGACGGCTGTCTCGTGTGCCAGAAAGATAAACGACGACGATCGGTTAAAAATGCTCTACCTGCTGACGGTCGCCGATTGCATGGCTACCGGTCCCAAGGCCTGGAGCGACTGGACTGCTGCGCTGTTAAGAGATCTTTTCTTTAAAGTTTCAAATATCCTGGAGAAAGGGGAGCTTGCATCCAGAGAAGCCGTGGCGATTATTGAGAAGAAAAAAGCCGAGGTCCTTGGTTTTTCAATTCAGCGCCATGCAAAGAACGACATGGAGACACTTTTCAATTTCATGTCTCCCCGCTACTTTCTTTATATGCCGTCCGCCAGTATTATGGAACATATTGAACTTTACAAGAATATCGGAACAGCGGACTTTGTCTGGAATGTGGCAAAAACCCTGGGTTCCAATACCCGTTCGGTGACCATTTGCGCTAAGGATCGTCCCGGTCTTTTTTCAAAAATTGCGGGGATATTCACGCTGAACGGACTGGATATTCTCGATGCACAGATCTTTACGTGGCGGAATAATATTGCCCTTGATATTTTTGAAGTCAACCCGCCGGCGGACCAAATTTTTGAGGAGGAAAGGTGGCAAAAGGCTAAAAGCCACCTAAAATCCGCACTGTCCGGTGATCTGGATTTACAGAAGGTGTTAAAAGAGAAAATAGCAGCCTACCGACCCGAAAAACGGCTCATAAAAGGCAGACCTCATCAGATCAATGTGGATAACGACAGCTCGAGCTTTTTTACTATTATTGAAGTATTCACTTATGATTTTCCTGGGCTTCTGTATACAATTACCGATGCACTATTCAGATGCGGACTCGATATTTGGGTGGCCAAGATTGCCACAAAGGTGGACCAGGTTGTGGATGTATTCTATGTCAGGGATTTTGACGGGCAAAAGGTCGATTCCCCGGATCAGGAGAGAATGATAAAAAAAGCCGTGAAAGAGGTTCTGCCGGTCTTCGCCGCTTGATGGGCGTTTTTGAAAACTGATAGTGAGAACTTAAGGGTCGCCCTGTATGTTGTATACCGATGTGGTTTGCGTTTGGGGCGGAAAGTGATTCGGCCGGTCCACCCCACGGCCTAACGAAATAAGGAGGAAACAATATGAAAAAGGTAGAGGCGATCATCAAGCCGTTCAAGTTGGATGACGTCAAAGAGGCCCTCAATGAAATCGGGATTCAGGGGATGACGATTTCAGAGGTCAAAGGATACGGGCGTCAGAAAGGACATAAGGAAATTTATCGGGGCGCTGAATATGTGGTGGATTTTATACCCAAGATAAAGATCGAAATCATCGTTCAGGCCGATCGGGTCAAGCAGGTGATGGAGACCATTCAAAAGGCTGCCTATACCGGAAAAATCGGGGACGGCAAAATTTTTATTCTCCCCATGGAAGAAGTGATTCGTGTGCGTACCGGGGAAAAAGGAGAAGATGCCATATAGTCTGTTGAAGTGCTTAATGCGAGCCGAAGTTTGAAGGAAGACGGATGAAAGTAAAATCGATATAAAATTGCAGAATTCATATCTAACTGTTGGCAGAGGTATTAAAATTGTTCACATCATCGGATGACTCATTAAAATTAAGACATTATAATCCTTATCGGTTTTGTTTACGCTCATTTAGGGTTGTATTTGCGGCAAATGTATTCATCGTATTGCCTAAAGTGGCATTTGCAGCTGAAAGTGCGGCGATAGATTCCGGAACCACCGCCTGGATGTTGACCGCAACCGCATTGGTTCTGCTGATGGTTCCGGGGCTGGCCATGTTTTATGGCGGCTTGGTCAGAACAAAAAATGTTTTGGGCACCATGATGCACAGCTTTGTCGCCATGGCGGTGATCGGCGTACTCTGGGCGGTTTGCGGATATTCTCTGGCCTTCGGGAAGAGTGTTTTGGGGGGAGTTGTCGGCTGGAAAAACGACTATTTCTTTTTAAACGGGATAGACAATACGATTTCCAACGGAATACCGGAATATGTGCTGGCGATGTTTCAGGGCAAATTTGCCATCATCACTCCGGCACTGATCAGCGGCGCACTGGCGGAACGCGTTTATTTTCGGGGTTACATTCTGTTTATTGTTCTATGGTTTTTATTTGTCTACTGTCCGTTGTGCCACTGGGTTTGGGCTCCGGACGGATGGCTGTATAATGCCGGTGCTGAAGGGGTTATCGATTTGGCCGGCGGTCTCGTGATCCATGTTTCGGCCGGGTTTAGCGCCCTGATTGTGGCGTTGATGCTTGGACCCCGTTACGGTTATCCGAAAACGGCGATGAATCCGAACAACCTTGTCATGACGCTGATGGGAGCCGGTCTTTTGTGGGTGGGTTGGTTCGGCTTCAATGCCGGTTCAACAGTGCAAAGCGGACTGGAAACCGCCCGCGCCTTGACCATGACGCAAATATCCGCCGCCAGCGGCGCACTGACATGGATTATCATAGAGGCCTTCGTATTCCGTAAGGCAACCTCGTTGGGATTTGCATCCGGCATTTTGGCAGGACTTGTCGCCATAACACCGGCGGCAGGAGTCGTCAAGCCATATGGCGCTATGATTTTAGGAGCGCTGTCCTCGATAGTCTGCTACTATGCGTTAAATGCCAAAATGAAATTGGGCTATGACGATAGTCTTGACTGTTTCGGGATACATGGCGTCGGAAGCGGGCTAGGTGTTGTGATGCTGAGCTTCTTTATCCGGAACAGCTGGATGAAAAGCGCGGCGGCATCCGCCAATGGCTCCTGGTCGGTTTTTAACCAGTTAACCATTCAACTGCTGGGATTGGGGTCTACGATTGGTCTGGCGGTTATCGGCACGGTCATCATTGTCTTTGTTGTTGAAAAGACCATCGGCTTTCGTATCGACGAGCAGAAGGAAATTGAAGGACTTGACCAGTCTTTGCATGGAGAGCACGGATACGGGCTTGTATATCCGGATGTTCGGGGCTAATGACTGCAGTTTATAAAAAATGAATTTAACGGGATTCGTAATTTATAAAAGCAATGAACACTTAATACTACAAACATTATTATGAGGAGGATTTTTAATGACACCCAAAGAAGTATTGAAATTTGCAAAAGAGAAAGATGTTAAAGTGGTTGACCTTCGTTTTATGGATTTTCCGGGTTTGTGGCAGCATTTTACGGTACCCATCAGCGAATTGGAAGAATCGAGCTTTGAGGATGGTTTCGGGTTTGACGGCTCCAGCATCCGGGGATGGCAGCCCATCCACGCCAGCGACATGCTGGTGGTTCCTGACCCCGCCACCGCAAAAATTGACCCTTTCTTTGAAGCGTCGACCTTGGTTTTGATCGGTAACATTGTCGATCCTATTACCCGTGAAGCGTATTCTCGGGACCCGCGAAATATTGCGAAAAAAGCAGAAGCATATCTCAAGGGCACCGGTATCGGCGATGTGGCCTATTTTGGGCCGGAAGCTGAATTCTTCATATTTGACGACATCCGGTTTGCATCCGAAAACAACCATGCATTTTATGCCATCGATTCCATTGAAGGCATCTGGAACAGCGGTCGCGAAGAGTGTCCCAATCTGGGGTATAAGCCCAGGCACAAGCAGGGGTACTTTCCGGTGCCGCCCATGGACAAGCTTCAGGATCTCCGTACCGAAATGCTCCTGACCTTAGAGCAACTGGGTATAGCGGTCGAGGCCCAGCATCATGAGGTGGCCACAGCCGGCCAGGCCGAAATCGACATGCGGTTTAAACCACTGGTTGTAATGGGTGATCAGCTCGTGTGGTTTAAATATGTGCTGAAAAATGTGGCTTACAAATACGGCCACACGGTGACGTTTATGCCGAAGCCGTTGTTCAACGACAACGGGACCGGAATGCATACCCATTGCAGCATTTGGAAAGGAGACCAACCCCTCTTTGCCGGTGATAAATATGCAGGCGTATCTCAGGAAGCCCTGTATGCCATCGGCGGCATACTGAAACACTGTCCGGCGTTGTGCGCCTTTACCAATCCAACCACCAACTCCTACAAGCGGTTGGTACCCGGCTTTGAAGCGCCGGTGAATCTGGCGTATTCCAGCCGTAACCGGAGTGCTGCAGTTCGTATTCCCATGTACTCTCCTTCTCCAAAAGCCAAACGCATCGAGTTCAGAACCCCGGACCCTTCATGTAACGGTTATATGGCTTTTTCCGCTATGCTGATGGCAATGATTGACGGTATCGAAAACAAAATCGATCCCGGCGAACCGCTGGATAAGGACATTTACGGTCTTCCCCCCGAGGAACTGGCAGAAATTCCTTCCGCGCCGGGATCTTTGGAAGAAGCACTGGCTTCATTAAAGGAAGACATGGGGTTCCTGATGAAGGGAGATGTCTTTACCCAGGATGTTATTGATATGTGGATCGAATACAAGACGGAAAACGAAGTCAATGACGTAAAACTCCGACCGCATCCCCACGAGTTCTTCCTGTATTTTGACATATAATCACCTCCAATCCTGCAACAGCCCGCTGGTTCTACGGCGGGCTGTTATCTTTCCGAGTCACAATAACTCAATACAGAAACGATGGGGTTATGGGAACCAAAATGGGGTCAATGAAAAGGCGTATACAATCTTTTAGGAGATCCAGGATATGAACCTCTTTGTCTACGGCACTTTGATGTTCCCTTCCGTGATGTATGCTGTTACGGCCCGCAAGTTTCGTTTTATCGACGCAACACTCAGAAACTATGCCCGGTATACGGTCAAGGGAGAATCTTATCCCGGAATTATCCCGGAAACGAGTGCCGTTACAGAGGGGATCATCTACTTTGATGTGGATGAATGGTCATTGGAACGGCTGGACGAATTCGAAGGCGACCTGTATCGGCGAACCTCGATCCTGGCGGAAACAAAAGAGGGAGAAATATTTAATGCCGATACATATGCCATTAAGCCCGAATATCGGAGATCCCTTTCTTCAAGAGAATGGAATGTAAAAGAATTTTCCCAAAACCAACTTAAAATGTTTCTAGACACTTATTCGGGTTTTCATAAAAAAATGTGACTCATCTCAACGCACTAGGCCGCGGTCTTCCCCACTGCTAAGTTATTGAAATGACATAGCCACTCCGCCAATATCGTTTAACGGGAAAGCGCACCCCGGAACATGTACTGAAAAAGCAAGCCTCAGCCGAATATCTGAAATAACAATATTGTTATAAATTATGTATTAAAATACAAAAATGTAGTTTAAATAGATCTTAAATACAAATATGTAATTTTTTCAAAACGAATATTCCTCCTTCAATCATATCAAAATATCCTGTTTATCCAATAATATACGATTTTATTAACCTCTTTTTTGCAGACTTGGCATCTCCTTTGCTCTACAAACACGAAAAATCCCGGGAATGCGAAACAACACAATTCTAATTCAAAAGGAGCATGTTTAAATGAACAAAATCGAAGCCATTATCAAACCGTTTAAGCTCGATGAAGTTAAAGATGCGCTGAACAAAATCGGCGTAAACGGCATGACCATTAACGAAGTCAAGGGGTTTGGGCGTCAGCGCGGTCATAAGGAGATTTACCGCGGCGCCGAATATCAGGTCGATTTTGTCCCCAAGGTAAAAATCGATGTGGTTGTCGATTCAGCCTTGGTGAATGAAGTGGTAGAGGCTATATCCAAATCGGCCAATACCGGCAAGATCGGGGACGGAAAAATCTTTGTACTTCCGGTAGCTGAAGCGGTCCGCATCCGAACCGGCGAAACCGGGAAAAGTGCGATTTAACGTTTGAAAATTAAATGATTATGAAAATTTTTATTCAAAATAAAAGGAGCAAAAGCGTCATGAAAACATTTATCATTTCTGGTTTATTAATTCTGATCAGTGCCGTCGGGGCCTGGGCCGATGACAAAATTCCTACGGTTTTAAGCAATAAAGAAGCTATTGCTCTGGTCCAGACCCATGCCGATTATGTCTGGACCCTTGTGGCAGCAGCTTTGGTCTTTTTCATGCAGGCCGGATTCGCCATGGTGGAAGCCGGTTTTACCCGGGCCAAAAACGCCATCAATATTATGATGAAAAATTTGATGGATTTTTCCATGGGTTCCATAGCCTTCTGGGCCGTGGGGTTCGGTCTGATGTTCGGTGTTTCCAAGGCCGGCTGGTTTGGAACATCCGGGTTTTTCTTAAGTGATTTCACCCCCGGCGGCGATCCCTGGGTTCTGGCGTTCTGGATGTTTCAGGTGGTATTTGCCGCCACGGCGGCAACCATTGTTTCCGGAGCCATGGCGGAGCGAACCAAATTCTCCGGTTATCTGATTTACAGTTTCTTTATCAGCGCCTTGATCTATCCCGTGTTCGGCAGTTGGGCCTGGGGCGGCCTATACAAAGGGGGCGGCTGGCTTGAACACCTTGGATTCATTGATTTCGCAGGATCCACGGTGGTCCATTCGGTGGGCGGATGGGCAGCCTTGGCCGGTGCCATTGTATTGGGGCCGAGACTGGGCAAGTACGGAAAGGACGGCAAGGTCAGACCGATTCTGGGGCACAACATGCCCCTGGCGGCTCTGGGCGTATTTATCCTCTGGCTGGGCTGGTTCGGTTTCAACCCCGGTTCCACGACTGCCGCAAATAAAGACATCGCCATGATTTTTGTCAATACGAACCTGGCCGCGGCCGCCGGCTGTGTTTTGGCCATGTTCACCTCCTGGATGAAATTCGGCAAACCCGAAGTCGGTATGAGCTTAAACGGCGCCCTGGCCGGTCTGGTGGCCATCACCAGTCCCTGTGCGACGGTGACCCCAATGAGTGCGATCATTATCGGCGCTGCGGCCGGTGTAATTGTCGTACTGGCGGTCCTCTTTTTTGATCGCATCCGGATCGACGATCCGGTCGGCGCCATCTCGGTGCACGGCGTCTGCGGCGCCTGGGGAACCCTGGCCGCCGGAATATTTAACATCGGCGGCACCTCCTTAAAAATCATCGGAGTTCAGCTTCTGGGAATTGGCGCCTGCTTTTTATGGGTGTTCCCCTCGGCCTTTTTATTGTTCAAGCTGATCGACGTCACCATTGGTCTAAGGGTTTCGCCGGAAGAAGAGCTCGAAGGACTTGATTTCGCAGAACACGGCGGGAATGCCTATCCCGACTTTGAGATTTCCCATGCCGGCGGCGTGGGAACCCCGGAAGGCCACGGCTTTCTCAAGACCAAACCCGCTTCTGAAAAAATGCTGGGCAAGCCCGTGGAACAGACCTAGTGCAAAATTGTGGAAAAGATAAAAGTAACAAACTTGTAAGAAGTACTTTGTGGACAATAAAAGGCCAAAAAATCTTTAATTCCAGGAGGAAAAATGATGAAGCATCGGATGGTCAAGCGGACGGCGGCAACTGCAATTGGATTTTTGGCTATTATTTTAAGTTCGATTAACCTTATAGAAACATCAGCAAATCTTAATTCCCTGGACCGCTTCCCCGACTCTTTCAAAAGGCCACCCGAAATAAATTACAATATTGTAATATTTAAACTCAATTATTACAGTTATGTTTATTATCGTTTTTGAGGTCTTGGGTACAGGTACTTATAACCTATTGAAAAATAAATATTATTTGCTTTTATCCCATTGTGGCACGGCTATTGCCTTAATGGATCTAAAGTAAAATTTGGTCAAACCGTCAAAACCAATTAACCAAATCCGATTCGGAATGAATTAAAAAAGGAGGGATAATTGTAAATGAGACCCATTCGTTATGTCATTGCCGCGTTTTGCCTGCTTTTTCCGTTTTCTTCAGCATTTGCCGCCGATGCATTGAATACCGGAGATACCGCCTGGATGATTGTCGCCACCGCTCTGGTCATGGTCATGACGCCGGCCGGACTGGCGCTCTTTTACGGCGGCATGTCCAGATACAAGAATCTTTTGAACACCTATGCCATGACTTTTGTGGCCTATTGTCTCGGCAGCGTCGTCTGGATGATGTGGGGCTATACGCTGGCCTTCGGGCCGGATAGGGCGGGAATTATCGGTGGTCTCGAGAATCTGTTTTTATCCGGAATCGGTGTAAACAGTCTGTCCGGAACCATACCCACCTATGTGTTCGTCGTTTTTCAGATGACATTTGCCGCCATCACCGTTGCCCTGGTCCTCGGCTCCATTGTGGACCGCATGAAATTTTCTTCCTGGATCGTTTTTACGGTGCTGTGGCTGACGGTTGTTTATTCGCCCATCGCCCACTGGGTCTGGGGCGGCGGCTGGCTGGCAAAAATGGGAGCGCTGGATTTCGCCGGTGGAACCGTTGTGCACATCAATGCCGGTGTGGCCGGTTTGATACTGTCTCTGATCCTCGGGAAACGAATCGGATACGGCAAGGAGGCCATGTTTCCGTCCAGCATTTCCCTGACCGCTTTAGGCGCCGCTCTTTTGTGGTTCGGATGGTTCGGCTTCAACGCCGGCAGCGAACTGGCCGCAGACGGTCTGGCCGCCTCGGCGTTTTTGGTCACCAACACTTCGGCGGCAGCGGCTGCCTTGGCATGGATGTTTGCCGAATGGTGGGTGAGCAAAAAACCTACGGTCCTGGGAATTGCCTCTGGGGTTGTTGCCGGACTGGTAGCGATCACACCTGCCGCCGGATTCGTGGGGTTGTCCGCTTCTCTGGTGATCGGGCTGGTTGCGGGAATTTTTGGTTTTTTCAGTGTTTCCGTGCTGAAACATAAGATCGGTTATGATGACTCTCTGGATGCATTCGGCGTCCACGGTATGTGCGGCATGTGGGGTGCGCTGGCCACCGGCCTTTTTGCCGACCCGGCCATCAATGCAGCCGGTAAAGGATTATTTTTTGGAAATCCCAAACAACTTTATGTCCAGGTGGTATCGATTTTAGGCACCATCCTTTATACGGCGGTAGGAACGCTCATTGTGGTTTATGTAACCCGCTTTATCACCGGAGGGCTGAGAGTGGATGAGGAAAATGAAATTATAGGCCTGGACAACACACTGCATGGAGAAAGAGCGTTTGAGATCGATTAATCGAAACATCTAAAAAATGCCTATTCAAGTTTCGCACCCTAAAATAGCTAAAAAGTCTTTGATACCGCAGGGCAAAAGAAATTTTTTAAGGTAAAATATTTCTCTGTCGCCTGACAGAAAACTTGACATAGCCGCAAATCAAAGATATACTTAAATTATTGAAATAGTTATCAATACTTACGATACCCGTATATTTTTAGTGTTACTAACAGCCCTCGCCGCAAAGTGCAATCCATCAATGCTATACTCAATTGGAAATCGCCAATAAAGGAGGTACAGCATCATGAATCTTAAAATTGCATTAATAGACAACGATCATGTCGTTCGGGCAAAAACAGATCTTTCGGGCAAGGGGCAAGAAGACTCGTTTAGAAATTTTATTCGTCAGGTTAGAGAAGAAATGGTGCCCGGCCAGACAGCATATCTTGAAATTGAGGATTCCCAAACGGATCCCATCACATTTGAAATCTCCCAATTTGAATGATCATTTGGATTCCCGTCTATTTTGGTTCCAAAGTCATTTGAACAGGCACAAGTGGGCTCAAAGTGTTCTCAGCGGTAGTGGCGATAGTCAACGCCGTATTTTTGGGACTTGTAAGCGAATTTTCTGACGGTTGTTTTTAGAATTTTGGCCGCTACGGTTATATTGCCCCGGGTATTTTTAAGCGCGTCGATGATCATCTCCCTCTCAAGATTCATCACCGCATCTTCAAGGGAAAGAGACGGCAGCGTATCGGTTTCCGTTCCGGTTTGAAGGGTGGGCGGAAGATGATAACTGTGAATGACGCCTTCCTCGCACAATAGCACGGCCCGTTCAATGCAGTTTTCGAGCTCCCTAACGTTTCCCGGCCAGTGATAATCCATAAGCATGTCGATGGCGGGCGTCGAAAAACGGCGAATGTCCTTATGATTTTCTGCGGCGTATTTTTCCAAAAAATGGTCGGCCAGAAGCAGAATATCCGTCTTTCTTTCTCTTAGAGGCGGCATATAAATCGGAAATACATTCAGACGATAATAAAGATCTCCTCTGAAACTTTCATCTTCTACGGCCTGCTCAAGATTCTTGTTGGTGGCTGCGATGATGCGGACGTCTGTCTTTATGGTTTGATGCCCTCCAACACGTTCAAATTCCTTTTCCTGTAAAACGCGCAGGAGTTTGACCTGAACATTTAGACTTACGGATCCGATTTCGTCGAGAAAGATGGAACCTTTGCTGGCCATCTCGAATTTGCCGATTTTTTGACTGATAGCGCCTGTAAATGAACCTTTTTCGTGTCCGAAGAGTTCGCTTTCAATCAGGTTTGAGGGAAGGGCCGAACAGTTGACTTTGACAAATCTGTTTTTGGCCCTGAGACTGTTATAATGGATGGAATTGGCCACGAGTTCTTTTCCGGTACCGCTTTCGCCCCGAATCAATACCGTGGCATTGCTTTTTGACACTTGGGAAACCATCTGAAAGACTTCCCTCATTTTGTTGCTGTTGCCGACAATGTTCGTTATATGGTATTTTGTTTCGAGTTCATTTTTCAACCGGATATTCTCTTCATTAAGCCGCTTTTTTTCCAGGCGAATCGTTTCCAGGTTGATGACATGCCTGGCCACCATGGTGGCAATCACGGATAACAGTTTTTCGCCGTCGTTCAAGGCATAA
>JARRRC010000105.1:10226-10841 GCA_037381105.1 Desulfobacterales bacterium | reverse complement strand
TATATCGACGGGAGCGTTTTAGCCAGAGAATCACTTGGGTTCGATTTACAAGGGACAATAAAAGATCCTTTTCAAGCCGTTCCATAACCTCCTGGCGTTCCATAGGAACTCGCTCACCGCAAAAGGAAAGGGTATCCGAATTTTTGACGGAATTTAACAGTGAAGGGAGCTCCAGTGGATTGGGTGAAGCTCCCAAAGCCTTGTATGCCAGAGCTAAAACCATTATTGAAATCAGAAGAATCGTTTTTTTCATATACATTGTCATCCTATGTAAAACATTACGCTAAAAATATTACTTAACCATTTTGATATTCGAAAGTCAAATCCACCTTCACAAATTCAGGGCACACCCAAGTCAATACTTGTGTATTGAACGTAGTATAAGCGAAGGTGAAGGAATTTTTAACGTTTGGATATCAAAAATAAATTCCGCTTTTTTTACCCAAAAAAGTATATGAACAAATGGGTAGAAAAAATAGATATCTTCAAAGCAAAATTGGCTTGATATTTACGCTTTGCATTTGATATTTATCAAACATGCAAAGAAATCTGTTGGGATTTAAAATTAAACGTAATCAATAGGTGAATGTATGCAGAAAAAAGTCATCTGCTGTC
>JARRRC010000105.1:0-10211 GCA_037381105.1 Desulfobacterales bacterium | reverse complement strand
GCTGTTGCCGCTTTCCGTCTACGGTGAAAATGAAGTGGATTACTTTCAGCGCGGCCTTAAAAGTACATCGACCCGCACGAAGATCAAATATTTTTCCAAAGCACTGGAGTTGGCGCCAAATCTGGCAGAAGCATATGAAAAAAGAGGGGTACTTTATTTTTTTCAGGGAAAATTTGACAATGTTATTCAAGATTTTCAGATGTATATAAAACTTTCGCCGCCTAAACCCGATGCCTATCGGATGCTGGGAATGGGGTATCTTAAAACCGGAGATTATCCATCTGCCATTTACAATTTCACTCGTGCAATCGAAATAGGTCCCAGGCAGGCGAACGCCTATTCCAATCGAGCAGAAGCGCATTTTCTCACCGGCAATTACGACCAGACTATTTTGGACTCAACCAAGGCCATCGAGCTTGGCGGAGACCCGCGGGATATTGCAGATGCGTATCGAACAAGAGCCAAGGCCTTCCGGAAGACCGGCAGAAACGAACTCTCGGCAGAGGACATTAGATCTTCTTGGCAGATAGATCCTCGTTACGCTTACTATTTTAGGGCGCTTTACGGATATGCCAGTCCGGAAGGTATGAGAAAAGCGGGACTTATGGGTGTTATTGGGATCGCCTTTTTGCTGCTTTTTAAATTTAAACTTAAGCCGCCTGAAAAAGACGACTAAATAATATAAGGATTCGAGCATCCAAGGGGTCAAGGAATCGAGGGCCTGTTTTATGCAAAAAAGATCGACGCAATAAAAGATTGTCTTTTTGCCTTTAACTTTTGTCTAACTTTTAAAATCTGAATAACTTTAGCATTTCACCCAAATCCCTGAATCCATGGCTCCTTGTACCCTTTTGATCAATGATGCCACCCATGTCGATAGGCATAAGGACGATGCCGATAAGGATAATGCCGATAATAGCCATGGTTGTATGACCGCCCAAAGTAAAAGGAAAAGTAAGGGACAACAGGCCATCCCCACCATCCATCGTAATAAGAAAGAGGCCGTGGGGGTGGATAATGTTGGACTACCGGGGGCGGAGAACTGCAGACTTCTTCAACGGTTTCCTTTATCAACTTTCCATTCTCCCAAACCCGTTTCCGCACTTTCTGACAATTGGAGCCGTTCAACCCCTCAGGAAGAGCCTCAATGGCATGTCCGCTTCTATCATAATAAATGACAGGCTTGCCATATAAGGCAGCATCTCTGGCAGCCTGATAATCCTGATCGATTGCATTGCCGACCAGGGCGCCAAGAATGGTTCCTGCGGCCAGCCCGATAAGGGTGCTATGCGTATTGCCTCCAATCGCTTGGCCTATAAGGGCCCCCATGCCGGCACCTGTTACAGCCCCTGCCTGGGTGTTGTAACGACCAGGAGGGTAGGTGGCGCATGAGACAATCAAAAAGGAAAAAATAATTGTTAATAGAACCATATGAAGTTTCATCATTAAATCCTTATTGGCGGTTAACGGAATGATCATTTTCCGGTGCAAAGCCCTTTTTCTCATTTTTTGTACCACACCCATTTAGTAATTTAGACGGTCAAGGATAAAAATAGTTTACACAAGTTTCCTACTCCTAAACTTGGCTTCGGCCTTGCCAAATGTTCGTTTGAAGTGATATATGGAAAATAGTCTCTAATTTCTGGCTTTCTATTCTTTTGGTAATGTAAAGGAGATAATTTTGAAAAAGAATGCACTTAAATATTTAATTAATGTCACGCTTTTTATCGACATTACGTCAATTGCGATTTTGGGTCTTCTTTTGGGATTTGTGATTCCAAAAGGACAAGGCCGTTCCTTAAATTATTTCTTAGGACTTCACCGTCATCAATGGGCGGATATCCATCTGTTTTTATCGCTTTTGTTTTTTCATGTCTGGTTTAACTGGACATGGGTCATTCAATCCGCCAAACGTTATTTTGGAGATCAGTGGAAGAATTTTTTCTGGGCTATTTCATTTGCCTGGATCATCGTATTATTTGTCGGATGGCTTGCCGTAAAATTATGAAGATTATCGCCTTTGGATGCGGCAAACCCAAAAGAAGATAAAAACACCCTTGACCCTCGAATCATCATAACCTTTACCTCACATGATGGAAATATTATGCGAAAACCTCACGCAAGAGCAGGCCGACACCTATGGACTGGTTCTGGATGCATATGGCCTGCCATATTCCATAAGAAGATCCGGCAGCAGCTGGGGAATTTGGGTGGATGAGACGCTTCACGAAAGAGCCCGGAACCTTATCGAGCAATATATTCAGGAGAATCCGGATTTATCTCTGGCGGATGCACAGGAAACAGAAACCCATCATAGGACGCACACAGGCATATGGGTGTGTCTGATTTTACTGGCATTCCATATCGCAGTGAACATGTCCGGGAATGCGAATCACATTATCAGAGAATATGGCGCGTCGGCTGATGATATTCTCAATGGAGAAATTTACAGGACCGTTACTGCTTTGATGCTGCATGCGAACTATCCGCATTTGGCCGGCAATATGGCAGGAATCGCCATATTCGGCACTGCGGTTTGCAATGTCACCGGGGCAGGTGTGGGGTGGTTGATGATACTTTTGACCGGAATATTGGGAAATCTCATCAATGCGGCGCTGTTTCGATACGGTCATATTTCAATCGGCGCATCAACTGCTATATTTGGCGCTATCGGTATTTTGGCCGCATATCAGTTAAACAGGAAGTTAAAACTCCCGGGCCAGCGGATGAAAGCCTGGCTTCCTCTTGCCGGCGGCCTGGCCTTGCTTGGATTTTTAGGTTCAGGAGAACACTCGGACATTACGGCACATCTGTTCGGCTTTATAGCGGGGATCTGTCTCGGACTTCTCTACGCCCGGTATCTGCGAGGCTTGTTGGAAAAAAGAAATCAAACCTACTGCATGGCCGCCACAATCGGTATTGTTGTTTTATCGTGGTGCCGGATACTATTATAATCGGTAAAGCACTAAACAATTTCACTCATTACGGCACGACTTCAACTTGTTTGGCCCTTTCTTTAAGCAAAAAATGATAAATGATATCACAGTATCGATCCAGCTCCAGCATTCCTTTACCTGAAACTGAGTATCTCCAAAATCCGTATAGTTTGGTCAGATTGATGAGACGCTGGCTGTAGGATTTCCAGTTAAAACGATCCTGAATGCGTTGAATCCCGTTTGAGGATATGGTTTCCCACAAATTGTTATCTGCTTCATACTGTTCGATGAAATATTCAAGGCTTTTTGATATCAGTTCAGGCTTGCTCGTGTTAAGCAGAAACCCATTGACCCCGTATTCAATGATCTCAAGCGGCCCACCGAATTTGGGTGCAAATGTGGGCAACCCTGAAGCCATGGCTTCGATGACCGTCAAACCAAAGGCTTCAAACAGCGCCGGCTGAACAAAAATTCCCTTATGGTCGGCAATAATTCTATAAACTTCCCCGGTATCCAACTTGTTGATACTGGGAAGCCACCGCACTTTACCATGCAAATTAAACCGTTCGATAAGATCGTATGCTTTGGCAATTTCACTTCTTTCTTCAATATCACTGGAGTCTTTAACATGAATTGTCCCGGCGGCGAAAATGAGATTACACGATTGTCTGAGTTTTTTACTCATGCCGAATGCATGTATAAGACCGGTGATATTTTTTATTTTATCAAAGCGCGCCATGGTGAAAATAGGCGGCTTATCAGGATCATCCAGGTTGCCAAAAATGTCTTCGGATTCCTCATGAAAAAGCCGTTTTTCCCATTGCTGCCATTTGTGCTCGATGCGCTTTTCTTTTTCGTAATAAGGAAAATAAAGTCCTTCATCAACTCCGGGCGGTATGACATTGAATTTTGGAGCAAACAGGTTGATGCCGCTAATGATCTGGCACAGATCCGGCATGGTAAAAAATTGATAGGACTCGTACTGCCCCATGGTGTCTTCCGTACCGATGATTTCCTGTAATGTGCTGGTAATGATGAAGTCCGATTTGTTCATTGAGAAAATGTCGGCGGTGTATTGTATTGAAAAATGGTAATCCTGCTCTTTTTCCTGCCATCGTATATCGGAAAATGCGTATTTTGTTTTTTCCAGGGCATGTGCAATGGTGCATTGGATGACATCAAATTTATCCGATAATAAAGAGGCTACCAGATTTCCGTCGGAATAGTTGCCTATAATCAGATCGGGACGCCCCTGGAATTCTCCGAGCAGCTCTTTCGAAGCATCTTCTGCAAAGGTTTCCAGATAGGGCCAGATTTTAAAACGAGAGATCCAGTGTTTGACCACATTATACTGCTTATCCCGAAACGGAACCCGTAATATCCAGCCGTTATCAGAGTTAAAAATCTTTTCCATGCGTTGGTTGCAGGTCGTATCCTCCGCCTCGGGAATCAGTCGGGTCAGAACAATAATTTTTGGTTCGATTTCCAGTCCGGTCAATTGAATTTCTTTTTTCAAATGCTGTTCCAGGGCTCTCACCTGGTCGAGGATATAGATCACCTGGCCGCCGGTGTCGGGTTTGCCCAGTGCATTGGTCTGCCCAAACCAGCCATGGGGTGAAATAATGGCAATTTTTGAAATCAACGGAACAGGGACGCGGGATACAAATCGCTCCAACAGTTTATCGGTGGGTTCATTGATGAGATCCAGAAGCGTTTCGACGGTTTTGATAATCCTTCCTGCAGTATTGCCCCAGCCGACCTCGAATCCGGATTTTCTCATTTTTGCTTCAACACTGGAAAATGGTGTTTCAGGTTTCTTTTTCCTGAGCCATTCCAGAAGATGTTCCAGCTTCGCGTAGAATGCCTCCAAGTCTCTGACCGATTTGCCGTTTACCAGCAACTGGCGGCCGTTATATTCATGAAGTTTAATAAAATCCAATAGTTTTGTATGCCATTCATCCGGCCGGCTAAAAATGTTGCTGCTTAAGTAGCGATTCAAAAAACGGATGCCGTTTCCAACCGAGCGCGTGTCGCGCAGTGATGGCGAGAAATCATAAAACGGCATGAAATCAATATGAAGATGAAAGTTGTCTTTACTTTTTTGCTGTGCATAATAATCTTTTAGATCCAGATACATTGGAAGTGAAATTTCTTCCATGTATTCTCCATCTTGTCGAATTATGTAAAACCGGTACTTTGCAATGGCATAACGGTGCATCAGCACGAGATGATCTTTGGTAATAAACAGCTCCTGTGCTTTCTTAAGGAAATGAAACAAAGAAGAGTTTTCTCGAAATTTCTTTGTTTTACGATTTTGATCGCAATACTCCCGGAACAATTGTATGATTCCGTTTCTTAAATATATCGTATGGTATTGATTCGACATAAAAGAAACGAGTTCTTTGAAATCTTTGTGTTCGTTTTTTCTAATAATTGATCCCAGCAGATTCTTCATCATCAATTAGCCTTGTGTTCCGCTTTTTCTAAAAATTTATAATGTTGAATGGCCTCTAAAATCCCGCCCGCATATTTTTGCTTTGCAAAATAGATATTTCGTTGTCCTCTAAGCTTTTCAAGCTCAGGGCTGTAATTGCCGACAATGGCGGCAAGCGGATCGCCCCGAAGCATTTCTTCGTCATTGCCGGAATCTCCACACACCAGAAAATTATTTAAAGGGATTTCCCATTTGTAGCTGAGATAACGCAATGCTTTTCCTTTTGAGGCCCGATAGGGAAGGATGTCAACGTATTTATTGTGAGAGTATATGAGCATGTAGCGACATTTATTGCGAAGCAGCCGCTCGTGGATTTTCGCAAGCCTGTCTTTGCCCGGCCGCATGTTGTAGCTGACCTTGAATTGACGTTGTGTTGCCTTCTGCTGATAGGTCAAAAACGGGAGTCCCCCAAGCGTGTTAACGATCTTTTCCCTGTCCCATTTTGCGGATATATGAGTTGCCCAACCTTTTGCAGAATGAATGTTTTTTCCATAATAAATTTCCGCTCCAACAGATGATATAATAATGTCCGGAGGATGAACGCCGTTTTCTTCAAGATAGGTTCTGACCGAATCGACGGTCCGTCCGGAGGCGACACCAAAGCCGATGGTTTTTCGATGGTTTTTTAATACATTCAGCAATTCTTCGAGAGAATCATTCTGTTCTCCGATGAGCGTATTGTCAATATCCGAAATAATAAAATGGTTAAGTTTGGCCAAACGCTTGCCAATGGCATCCGACGGTTCCGCGACTTTCATTTTTTCCGTTTCAAGGTTCTCAAAAGTATGTTTAATTTCGTTGATATATGTCGTTGCATGAGTTTTCCATGTGTAGTGCTTTCGTACGTTCATTATACCTGCTTTAGAATACTGTTTCCATTTTTCGCTGTCTGCAATGATCTGTTTTATGGCGGCTGCCAATTCTTTGACGTTCGTTGTATCAACCAGCAGACCGCATTCGCAGTTATTAATAATATCCAGCGGACCGCCGTCATTGGGCGCTATGATGGGCAGTCCGCAGGCAGCTGACTCAATCAGGGTGATTCCAAACGGCTCGGCGAGTGCGGAGTTGACAAACACACCTCGCTTTTCAGCCGCGATTCTGTAAAGTTCAGGCACTTCATATTCAAAGTCGTGTTTTTTGGGAATGGCAATTTTCCCATAAAGATCGTATTTGTCCATTAATAATAGGATTTCGGTGAGAACGCTCCGCTCATTATCTTCCATTTTCGAGATATCTTTGCGAATCCCCGCAAAAACAGCCAAATTGGCCATAGATTGAAGCGATAGATCTTCGCCGTAAGCCGTGATTAAACCGGCAATATTTTTGCGTTTGTCCGGGCGGCACAGAGACAAAACCAACGGACGATCCGGATGCATGAAAAATCGGTTGAGTTCTTCAAGTATGGAGGCATGGGCAAACATTCTGGCTTCATCTTTTTCTGAATCCGGGAAAATATCATGGTAAAAAGGATAAAACGTATCGACATCCAATCCAGGAGGAATGACACTGAATTTGGGTATGTCACTGTTCTCGTATTGGCCGTATTGCTTTTTGATTTCATGGTGGGTACTTGAGACAATCAGATCTGCGTTTTTTAGTATTTCTTCTTCCATTTTAATACGGTGGTCGATTTTGAACTTTTTGACAATATCGGCTTCGCTCATGCCGTTGTTCAACAGGTTTTTTAATTTTGAACGACCCAGGGAGTGCCCGGTGTAAATCAATGCAATGCCGAAAATGTCCGCCAACTGCATGGCCACATATCCCGCATCGGGATAATGGCCGTGAACAATATCAGGTATCATTTTCTGTTGCTTGATGTATTTAATGGTTTTATCGACAAATTCATCCAAATGCGGCCATAGAAGTTCTTTGCGCATGTATTTTCGTCCGCCACATTGAATTCTTACAATTTTGAATTTGTCGTTCACCTGCTCGACCGGTTTGGCATAATCTTTGGATACGATTTTATCTGAAATCAATCGTGTAAATAATTCGACTTGTCTCACGCCATCGTGTTGACTGAGAGCGTCCGCCAGTTCAATAACATATTTGATTTGGCCACCGGTATCTGCATCTCGGCCCAGTTCCATGTTCTCTGATCGAAGCAAACCATGGACGCTGAACATTTGGATGTAAAGGCCTTTGGAAGCCATGTTATCCTCCATTTTCAATCATTTCCTTTATTGGTTTATAAAACTCCCGTGACTCGGGGATTGCGCCTCTGATTTCACAGATGCGCGATGCAAACATGGATGCCATGGACAATGTTCTTGAAGGTTCCCATCCTTTTATAATTCCAACGGTGAGCATCGCGGAATAGGCATCTCCGGCACCGACGGTATCGACGATCGAGGAAACATGGTTTATTTCTGATTGGAAGAAACCGTTTGGGGTATATAATTCGCTTCCCTTGCTTCCCATGGTGATGGCTACAACTTTCAATGCGTATTGATCCATCAAAAAAGGAAGAAATGCATCATTTTCGTTTGAAAATCGACAGATTCTCTTACATTCATCGAGTTCTTGGGTGTTAAGTTTAAGAATATCGGCATGCTGAAGGGAAGCGAGAACCACCTCGTCGGAATAACAGTCCCGGCGCAAATTGATATCATAAAAGCTTATGGAATCGGGACGCCGATTTTTAATGAATCTCTGAATATTCTCGAATCCCTGTTTGCTTCTTTGCACCAATGTTCCGAAATACAAAAAGTCAGCCTTTTCAATGAGAGATGAGTGCTCATCCTGTAAATAGTCGATATAATCATATGCCACATCAGTGTTGATGTGAAAAGTCGGATTACCCGAAGAACCGAGCTGGACGATGACCGTGCCGGTATCATGTTTGTCGTCGATCTGGATGTCACCGATGTTGAATCGATGCTGCTTTAATATGTTTAAGATCTTGTTCCCACGGGAATCGTTTCCAATACGCGAAATATAACGCACCGGGAATCCGAGATTTTTGAGATGATAGGCGAAATTAAACGGCGCTCCGCCAAATCGCTCCTCTTTTTCAAATACATCGAATAAGATTTCACCGATAACGAGTATCACTTGATAACCTCTTTGTTTTATTATGATGTGAAATCCGCTTTATTCCGAATGATTCCTTAATTTAAAACGTCTTTTTTATTTTTCGAATGTCTTCAATGAAACTGTTGATTTCTTCAAGCAACGCTTTTTGTTCCGAGATTTTGAATATCCCTGATATGTTTCATTGATTTTTGAATATGTTTCTGATCAACGGATTGAAATGAACCCAAGCTGACATATTTATTTCTTAAATCAAAAACCGTATCATCTTTTAATCCTTTTTTTACAGATGCCAGCAGTAAGAGTTTAATGGCCAACTTGGCATCCATTTTAGGGAATGGAAGCTCCGAGATATCTTTGAGTTTCATAGGGTTTTGTTTGAGGATATCGTTGTATTGATTCACAAGCCCATGCGCCCAGTTCAACATTTTCATTTGCGCTTTTTTATTCATGACGAATATCGTGGTGATGCCTGTTTCTCTTAACCTGCTAAGAAGCGTTGAAACCTCTAATAATGATCTCTCATCGATCCTTAATTTTTCATTTGATTTTTTATCGATTTTTGTCGGTTCCATCATAGATCCCTTCAACCTTTTAAAATTGATATGACCCCTCATCGGCTCGAGTCCCTGAATCTCGGGATTTTGCAAAGCCAACTCGCTTTTGAACCTGATCTGCAATTTTCGATAGGGCTTGTATATGGCCGCTGTATGGATGAATTTTTTAAACCTGGTGATCACGCCAGAGCAAAGAAGCCCGCCAGAGGCGGATAAACCTCGCGACAAGGAATCATAGAGAAAGGCCAGGAACTTATATTTGAAAAATCAATAGGTTCGCTGTACCATCTTAAATTTTCTATTAATGACCCGGCTGGGAATGTCGAAGCATGGTAAATTATCATCCGGTCTACCAGAGATTAACATCAGGAAAACCTAAATTGGCAATGAAATGCTCGGTAAATTCCGGATGAGTCGATAATTCGACATATGAAATTGACCGTGAGAGATCCATGGATCTTTGCCAGTATGATTTCGAAAGTAAGACCATGGAAGCTCCGGTGCTCGCGGCATTACCAAGAGATTTAATCTTATCGGGATCAACCGTTGGAATCATTCCGATGCGCATGGCGCTGTATGGGTTGATGTAGTTTCCAAGAGCACCGGCCAAATATATACAGTCAATCTCGTTTATTCCGATTTGCATTTCTTTCATCAAAATCTCAATACCCGCTGCCACGGCCCCCTTTGCAAGCTGAAGTTCTCGCACATCTTTTTGGGTCAAAAAAATATTTCTTTGATCGAAACTTTCCTCCGCAGAGGCGACCAGAAAGTCACAGATATCACTTTTTTGAGTCACTCGTTCTTCCAGGTCATATTCAGTGTCGGCCGATGGTCGGCGTATAAGTCCTTCATGATCGATGATCCCGCAGTGTAGCAGTACGGCAGTCAGGTCCACCAGACCGCTGCCGCACAGGCCTTTGGGCTTAATATTGCCGATGGTTCGGTACATGAGTTTTCCATTTTCGGTGCGAACACCTTCGATGGCGCCGGTTCTGGCAGTCATTCCATTGGAAATGCATGCGCCTTCAAGGGCCGGGCCTGCGGCCGCCGAGCAGGTCATAAGCCTAGTCCGATTCCCTAAAAAAATTTCACCATTGGTACCGAGGTCCAATCCAAGAATCATTTGCTCTCCCTGTTCGGCGGCACCCGAAGCAATAATCATGCTGATTAGATCACCTCCGA
>JARRRC010000104.1:0-8447 GCA_037381105.1 Desulfobacterales bacterium | reverse complement strand
ATTCCACGAACGCTACGAGAAACTGGTCAAAGAGTATGAAGGAAAGAGAAACGACCGGATCTATATCGTTAAAGAAGGGGATAATCTGTCATCCATTGCCGAAAAATTTGATGTGCCCCTGGCAGCCCTGATTATCTGGAACCGTATCGACCTGAACAAGCCCATCCATCCGGGAGACCGGCTCATTATTTATCCGAAGTCCAATACTTTTAGACAAGATACACAGGATTAACAGAATATTTCAGGTGCGGGAACACGCCCAAACTGTAGTCCTGTCAAATATTCGGCTCGGGGAGTTTTTCTAACCAGCCGCTCAAACAGCATCCAGTTTAAAAAAAGATCATCCATCCTGTCGGGTCGGAGCTGAAAGCGAAGCCTGATCCGCTGATATTAAAAGATTTAAAAAAACTCCCTGAGGGCTCAAATATTGACTACCATTTTACAGGTATACGCACTGTTTTTTTGGCTTTGTTCATAAAAAGCAGGTACCCGTTTTTTTGGCCGTATAAAAAAAGTTCCCTTGTAATCTCTACATCTTTTTTACAGTAATCAATGATTTCTCGGATTCGTCCCTGCTGCCACCATTGAAGGGCCTGAAGCCCGTCTGCCGTCTTTTCCTTGCCTAAGGTTACCCTGGCCAGATGGTCCAGAGAAAGCCGGTATCCGAGCCTGTTGTGGATCTCTTCAAGGATATCCAGGGTGTGCAGGCTCTGAAAGTTAAAATCCGAATACCCTCCGAGCACCCGAAAGTCGAATCGCTTGACATTAAACCCCACCACCAGATCGCATGCTTTAAGGTGTTCGATAAGCTCGTTTACCTGATCATCCAAAAATTCGAAATATCGATCGTTTTTTGAGTCATACAACACGGCGCAGCTTATCCCCATTAAATCCGCCCGGTGCCAGCCACCCACTTCCTGGGCAGACCGTTGCGTCTCGATGTCGAATATACAAAATCGGAGGATAGATTCCCTATCCGGACCCTTAAGTTCCGGCAATGAATTACACTTGATATTCAATCCTTTGCGTCTTGCCGACATTCTTTTTCGAAGGAGCCGCCGACGGCTGATGGATCTTTTGTCCCTGTTTGCTTCCGTTTCTTTCTCCTGTAGCGGTATGATTTTTTCAGAAGGAAAAACGCTTTCCTTTGGAAATGGTTGATGGGAACGGCGCCTTTTCGTCATTTTCGAATGCCGCGGAAAGATAATGTTATTTAAAATGAAAATTGCGGCGTCCTTGTCAATGGGCCGATTCCCGGAGCCGCATTTTGGAGAATGAACGCAGGAAGGACACCCTGATTCACACGGACATGAGCGGATTACGTCATAGGTATTTTCAAGCAGATCTTTTGCCCGTTTATAGGCCTGCCTGCTTAATCCCGCACCTCCCGGAACCCCGTCGTAAATAAATATTGCTGCACTACCCACCTGGGGATGAAGCGGAGTAGAAATGCCGCCAAGGTCATTTCGATCCGCTATCACCAGTAGCGGAAAGATACCGATGGCCGCATGTTCAACGGCATGGATTCCACCCATAAAATGAAGATATCGATCCTCGGTCTGCCGCTGGATCATATCCCAATACTTGATCGGTGACTTTAAGTTTTCCAATATAACATTCTGTATATAATAGT
Source organism: Desulfobacterales bacterium (assembly GCA_037381105.1). GTDB lineage: Bacteria > Desulfobacterota > Desulfobacteria > Desulfobacterales > UBA11574 > UBA11574. The sequence goes on along the minus strand of JARRRC010000104.1, from coordinate 6,814 downwards.
TTATTGGATTCATATATTTCGAGTATCTCCGTATTTTTCTCTGACCTGACCCGGGTATAATAGTCCACCTTAGCCTTGGAGACTTTTACGGTTTTTGTATCCAGATCCAGGGTGTCCACCAAGAATGTGTCACCTTTGTGGAGATAAATCGCACCGGGATGGGTTTCCTTGAAGGCTCTGAATTCATCGATCTCTCCCCTGTTTTTCCCGGTGTTGCTGCCCACAATATGATAGCGGTTTCCTGTTCCCCTGAGATCCACGTGCCGGTGGGGCGCAGTCCGGCTGGAATAGAATTCCTTTCCATCCCCGCTTTTTAAAAGCGCACCATTTTCCTCGAGCGCGTGGACCGCTTTCCGCACCTGTTCGTCGGAAACAAACGCTTCATTGGTTTTTAACGGCAGTTCGGCTGCCGCGCAGACAACGTGCCGTGACAGGATCTCTGCATTGTATGGGTTGACCACCGCAGCTTCGGGTTCACGATTCAGTAAATTTTCCGGATGCCGCATGAAATACTGATCCAAAGCATCTTCCCCGGCAATCAGCACCAAAGTAGAATCCTGACCGCTTCGCCCTACCCTGCCGCCCCGCTGCCAGGTGGCTACCACGGTTCCCGGATACCCCACCAGCAGACACAGATCCAGATCGCCGATATCGATACCGAGTTCTAGGGCGCTGGTAGATATCACCGCCAACAATTCACCTTTAGCAAGTTTTGCTTCGATTTCTCTTCGCTCTTCCGGAAGGAACCCGGCTCGATAGGCACTGATCCGATGGGCAAACGGGCCGGATTGACTTCCGGCCCAGATGGCGATCAATTCTGTGAGTTTTCTCGATTGGGCATACACAATGGTTCGCAATCCTCGATGAAGGGCGGCTTTCAAAAGCATTATGGCGGTTTGAGCCGGGCCCTGAAGCGGGTTGATAAAGACAACGTGTCTTTGGCCTGTAGGGGCACCGCTTTTTATAATGGTATCAACGTTCAGCCCGGTGAGTTGTCGGGTTAGCTGGGCTGGATTGGAAACTGTGGCAGAACAAAACACAAACGTCGGAGCAGCGCCATAATGTTGGCATATCCTTTGAAGCCGTCTGAAAACCTGGGCCATATGCGATCCCATGATTCCCCGATAGGTAGGAACTTCATCCACCACGATCATATCCAGACTGCGAAAAAAATCGGCCCATTTTTGGTGATGGGGTAAAAGAGACAGATGGATCATTTCGGGGTTGGTCAACAAAATGTTAGGCGGAGTTTCCCTGATCCGCTTCCGATGCCAGGCTGACGTATCTCCGTCGTAAATGGCCATCGTGGGTGTCAGCTCCTTGCTATATTTTATCAGCGCTGTGAATGTGCGCAGCTGATCCTGGGCAAGGGCTTTTAACGGAAAGATATAAAGGGCCTTTGAATTCGGATTTTCGAGTATATTTTCCATTGCAGGAAGATTATAAATCAGTGTCTTACCGCTTGCAGTCGGCGTGGCGACCACCACATGATGTCCGGAACGGATTAAATCAACGGCATCCGCCTGATGTTGGTAAAGATCGTGTATCCCCGCAGATGTGATGATGTCACGGATCTGCCTGGGCCACGGATGTTTCGGATTTGACAGGCGCGCGGGTTGATCCGGCAAAATTTTATGATACACGACCTGCGATCCCAAACGTTTGGAAGAAATAAGAGATTGAACATATTCCTTGATGTCAGTTCTTTGAGTCATAAATCCCATAAATCACGTTCATCTTACTTTATTGACTTGAAAAATTGAAAATCTACATATATTATAAGATTCATTCCATATTGCATGACGGCATTTGCTTTGCAAGAGAAATAAAAAACGTTCACAATGAATATCTTCGAAGTTTGCTATTTAAAATGAGGTCTTAATCGTTTGTTTCTGAAGTTCTCAAAAGATCCATAAGTATCATGATAAACCAAATTATTGTATTGACAGTCTTGCTTTTTCTTTCCGGATTTTTTTCATCTGCGGAAACCGCCCTTTTTTCCATCAGCCGAACAAAAGCCAGACATTTGGCAAAAGACAACAACAAGGCTTTTATTCTGATCAAACAGATGAAAGACGATCCGCATCGACTTCTTTCCACGGTCCTGATCGGGAACAATGTGGTTAACATAGGGGCGGCCTCCCTGGCCACATCCATTACCTTTCATTATTTTGCAAATTATGCAGTCGGTGTCGCCACCGGTGTTATGACCTTTCTGATTCTGGTTTTTGGAGAAGTGCTGCCGAAATCCATCGCCACACGAAATAATGTTCTCATCGCAAGAATAACCATATACCCCATCTATTGGTTCTCGATTTTTTGTTATCCGATCCTTATATTTCTAAATTTTATTCCCAAACTCACCGGAAAAATCAAAAAAACTCCCTCGGTAACCGAAGAAGAATTGATGACTTTTGTTGAAGTTGTTGAAGAGGAAGGTGAAATTAAAGAAGAAGAAAAGGAGCTGATCCACAAAATCTTTGAATTCGATGATACCAATGCTTCTGAAATCATGACACCCAGAGGGGACATGTTCGTTATTGAAGCAGATGAGAAACTGAATTTTGAACAGATCATTGAATCGGGTTTTACAAGAATTCCGGTTATTGAAGGCGACCTTGACCATGTTGTCGGCATTTTGAATATAAAAGATCTTTTTTTACACATCATTACTTCCGGAAATGAGATTGATGTCCGCAAAATTATGACTCCCCCTTATTTTGTTCCGGAATATAAAAAGCTGGACAGGCTGCTTCATCAGTTCAAAAAAAGAAAACACCATATGGCCATTGTTATTGACGAGTATGGCGGCGTGTCCGGTCTCATCACTCTTGAGGACGCTCTCGAAGAAATTGTTGGTGAAATCAGCGATGAAACCGACAAGGAGGAACCACATATTGTCAAACACAAAATAAAAGAATGGATCGTTCTCGGAAAATCGGATATCGACGAGGTCAACGAAATAATAGGGATGGAAATCCCCGAGTCAAAAGATTACGATACGTTTTCCGGTTATGTATTAAATACCATCGGCAGGATTCCCATCGAAAAGGAACAGATCACCTTTGGGAACTTTATTGTCACGGTGGAAGAGATGGATGGAAACAGGATAAAGAAATACAGTATCAAGCAACAACCATGACATTCGATCAAATCCTCCATGCGCGCAGATCCGTAAGATCATTTAACCCACGACCGGTGGACCGGATCGACATCATGGCAATTCTCGAAGCAGCGCGTCTTGCACCGTCCGCCTGCAACAGCCAGACGTGGCGTTTCATCTTCATAACCCGCAGGGAAATTATTGCGAGAATTTGCCGTGAAGCCATGCGCCCTGTTATTCCGAATAAATGGCTCCAACAGGCCCCTCTGGTGATTGTTGGGTGTTCTCAACTGGATGTCATTGCCAATCGTATCGGCGGCCGGATCACCGGCATTGAATACTACCAGATCGATCTGGGTATCGCCATGGAGCACATGGTGTTAAAAGCCACGGAACTCGGTCTCGGAACCTGCTGGATCGGCTGGTTTGATGAAAATAGAATTAAAAAGATCCTTGAAATACCCAAAAAAATAAAGGTTTCCGCCCTGCTGGCCGTGGGATATCCGGACGATGCGCCCGGAAAAATAAGAAAAAGAAAATCCGCCGAAAAAATCGCCTATACTGAAAAATGGGGGCAACCCTTTGGGATTGATGATAGATGATTTCCGATTATTGGTTGACGATTATTGATTGAAGGACGAATTACAGCTTTAGGCTTTTACCCGTTCTACATATTCCCCGGTTCGGGTATCGATTCGAACCAGTTCCCCTTCTTCAACAAATGGAGGAACCTGTATCATATATCCTGTTTCCAGTGTAGCCGGCTTTGTGCTGCCCGAAGCGGTATCGCCTTTGGCCCAGGGCTCCGCTTTTTCAATTCTTAAGTTCACAAAAATAGGCAGCGATATTTCAATGGGATTTCCTTTGAAAAAAAGAACGTTACACCTCGTATTCTCTTTTAAAAAATTTATGGCCTCTCCAACTTGATCTTTGGTGAGAAAAATCTGGTCATAGTTGGATGTATTCATAAAACAGTACTGGTCGCCGTCTGAATACAAATATTCCATTTCATGATCTTCCAGGTGTGGTTCTTCAAATTTGTCACTGGATCTGAACGTTCGATCAAACTGCGCACCGGTCACCAAATTCTTCAACTTGCACTTGTAATAGGCTTTGCCTTTTCCAGGTTTTAAAAAGTCATACTGAACCACCACATATGGATCACCGTCGATCTCAATTTTAAGGCCTTTTCTCAAATCACTGCTCGTATACATAAATCATTAACTCCTTAATTTAATTATGGGACAAAGATCTATACAGGGTTACACAAATCATCGAAATCTTATCGCAACAGAAATGTCTACAATGGACCAAGGTGTTACAAACCATAAAATATCACTATCTTAATATCCTTACAATATGTGTTCATCCGTATCCAACATTTTCTCCGCCCTGCGAGCCGCTTCAACCAGGTGTTTTACCTTCACAAAGTCTTTTTTAAAGCGTATCGAACGCCCGCTGGAATCCACGGCATTTGTTCCGGTGCAACTATCGACGCCTGCCGGCATTACATGCATAATGCCGTTATAGACATTGTCGGGAGTGATGCCTCCAGCCAATATTACTGGAATATGACTGGACTGAACCAGCTTAGCCGCCGTGTCCCAGTTGCATACCTGTCCGGTAATGCCGACAAAACCTTCTACCGGCTGGTGATCAGAAATCGATCCGGATGGATTTGTAATCAGGGTGTCTGTTAAAAAATAATCGCTGACCGGTTCGAATAAGCGCGCCAATCTAAGGGGTTCTCCTTTATCCGGACTTATGGACTGCGGAATTGGGATGGACCGCATGATCTTAATCTCGGGGAATCTTTTTTTGATGTTTTTTTGCAGCAATACATGTTTTTGAAAAAAGTCGCCGGAGCCATTTTCAATCGCAATCACTTCACAAAAATGAACAATATCGGGTTGATAATAGTCGAGCATGAAAGATATGGCATCAAGATCATCAAACAGAGGGATCAGGCTGCTTCTCCCGCCTTCTCGCTGAATAAGCTGTATGGTGTCTTTGACTGAATGTATTTTCCACGACGCCTTTGAAATAATCACGCTGCCGATGTGATCGACGCCGAGAGCGATCAACTGCTCGGCCTCGGAAGGCGTCTGCACTTCATAAATCTGGACAATTATTGGGGCCATCGGTCATTTATCATTTTTACAGGTGATACGGTAAGGACTTAATTGCTCAAGCCGCCGGTATGTTCCGATTTTTAACATAAACATTGACATTTCTGGCCGCATTTAACATATTCAATCAGTTTTGGCAACGCGCATCCTTTGCATATTGGAATAAAATCGTATAACGATTTTATGAAACGCGGCTATGCCGCTGAGTTGGCGAAATGTTTCACGACGGCGGCCGCAACGACCGGTGTGAAGATCCGGGTAGTGCATGATGGAGGACAAAGCGGCATGTCGGCCGTCTTCTATGCCGACGAGATCTCAATCACACCGGGCACGACCCCGCCGGCGACGGCCTGGACTTATGACTACCGAGCCGGGGATTCCAGGGTTGACAATTCCGGGTTTGAAACAGGCACCAGTACGAATGCCAACGCCTGGTATCAGTATTATGCGCAGCGCAGCAGCGCGGTCGTGCACAGCGGAGGTTATTCGATGCGGCTTTCCAGTTCGGGGACGGCCTACATCCGATCGGAGGGCTACGCCCGGGTTCGGGGTGACACGCGATATCGGCTGTCCGGCTGGGTTCATATCAGCTCCTATTCGGGGGGCAACATCTACCTCGATTTGAACGACGGGCAGGGCGAGGGACAGAACTTCACGGACGCCAATATCCAGGCGAATACGGCTCAGATCGGGAGCTGGCAGTATGTCAGCGGCACCTTCGACACGGCCGCCGGGACAACCGGCGTGAAAGTCCGCGTCGTCAAGGACGGCTCGGGCGGCATCACGGCTTACGTCGACGATCTGGAACTCCGCGAAGAATCCGCCGACCTGGGTACGCCGCAAAACGGGATGATCAGTGAGATCCGCGACCAGGTGAATCCGAGTTACTCTGAAGACTACGGCTACGACAATCTCTACCGGCTCGTCCACGCCGACACGTCCGTGTGGACGGCCGAGTGGACGTATGATCGCTACGGGAATAGGCTCTCGCAGACGACGACGGGCGTCTCGTACTCGGAGACGCTCTCGATCAATTCGACCTCGAACCGGGTCAGCGGCTGGACGTACGATGCCGCAGGCAATGTGACCAACGACGGGAACCATACCTACCAGTACGACGCGGAGAACCGGTTGATCAAGATCGACGGAGGGTCGACGGCCCAGTATGCCTATGGTCCCCAGGGCGAACGAGTCTCGAAGATCGCCGCGGGAGTGACGACCTACTTCTACTGGGGCATCGGGGAGAAGGTCAGCGGGCAATGGACGAAGTTGTACGTTTCGGGGCTCGGGGGTAAGCTCGTCGAGTACAGCGCGGGTACGACGTGGTTCTTCGCGACGAACCACCTCGGCACGATCGCAGCGCGGATGAACGTGAGCGGGACCCTCATGGAAACCTACCGCTACCTCCCCTACGGCGAGCGCTACGCCGGCACCCACACCCCCCACCAGTACACGGGCAAGGAGCGCGACAACGAAAGCGGCCTCGACTACTTCGGCGCTCGGTACTATGCCAGCAGCCACGGGAGGTGGATGAAAGTCGATCCGAAAATGGGGGACATGAAGAACCCGCAGCGGCTGAACC
>JARRRC010000103.1:18349-22156 GCA_037381105.1 Desulfobacterales bacterium | reverse complement strand
GATATAGAGATTAATGGGCGTCCCTGGCCCTTTCTCTTTTCAATCTGCACGCACAACATAAGATGTCCACCGTCTTCTGTATGGCAGGAGAAAGATCCGATCCCTCGAACACTTCGCGAATCTCGATTATATCACCGTCTGAGGCCGGACAGCGCTTGGCCCATTCGACCGCCTCTTCCTTTGATCTCGTTTGGATTATCCAATAACCGCCGACTATTTCTTTTGCTTGAGTGAAAGGCCCGTCAATCGCTTCGGACTTTCCGTCGACAAACATAACGCGCGCGCCTCTCGAGCTTGGGTAAAGTCCGTCAAGCGCAATGAGCACCCCGGCTTTCTCCATTTCCTCGTTGAACTTCATCATTTTTACGACAGCTTCCGCAGGCGGAGCATATCCTTCCTCCACGCTTTCGCCGGACCGAGCATCCGCCTGGTATGCCTTCGGGATCATCATCATCAAAAATTGCATCGCCATACCTCCTTCATAGGGTGATATAACCTTAAATGAGCGTATAGTTGAAAATCATAACACTATGCGGAAATCGCATTAGAAGCCATTTCAAAACCTCCAATTCGCTGGTTTGAGACTTTTGCAAAGCGCTAAGCTCGCTTCTCTAAATTTGCAGAACTCGTGCTACCGCCCCTAAACAGCTACAAATTTTGCGTTTCGCTTCGATAGGCGCTTTTTGGCAAAAGACTCAAAAATCACTCATTTTTCAGGTTTTGAAATGGCTTCTAATAAATCATGCTGTAACATCAAGTAGGTATCGGCAGTTCTATTTCAAATACCATTGTTACAAATAAATTAAGAATTGCCCCTCTTATTGTCAATCCGGTATTTTTCTTCAAATAGCTGTTTCCGTTCAGCCTGCGCCGCCCCGAGAAGCAGGGCTTTTGATGAGCCGCAAAAAGCAGGGGCATTCAAATTTAAATTTTGAAAATATTTAGAAATATGTTATGAATCTAATAATTAAACAAGCGGCATACGCGTTTATCAGTGTACGTGTTTGCCGATATTTTTATGAATAACAACATCAGACCGAAACATCTTGATAAAATCCATCATGCTTAAAGAACTGCTGGGTCCGGAAATTGAAGAAGCCATCAGGGGAAAAAACTACAATAGTCTAAAAGAAGCGATATCGCATTGGGAGCCCACAGAGGTTACCGATTTGTTGCTAAGTCTTCCTGAGGGTGATCAGCCGATTTTGTTTCGACTTCTCAGACGACAAAAAGCCGCAGATGTTTTTTCAATTTTGCATACAGAGCAGCAGCAACAGCTTCTGAAGAATCTAACGAACGATCATATTCGCACGCTTTTGGATGAATTGGATCCCGATGACCGTACAAAGCTTTTTGAGGAGTTGCCCGCACAGATCACGCAGCAACTCATGAATCTATTGTCTCCGGAGGATCTAAAAGAAGCCAGAAAGCTTTTGGGATATCCGGAAGACAGTATCGGCCGATTGATGACTCCTGATTTCGTATCCATTCGACCGGAATGGGAAATCGGCCATGCATTGGATTACATCAGAAAACATGGGCGAGATGCGGAAACGGTCAACGTTATCTACGTGGTGGACAACAGTGGCAAGCTAGTTGATGACCTGCGGTTACGCACCTTGATTCTTGCTCCTCCCGATAAAACTGTTGATTCGGTAATGGACCAGCATTTTGTTGCGCTTTCTGCCTATGACGATCAGGAAGTTGCAGCAAGGGCCATGCAGGACTACGATCGAGTCGCCTTGCCGGTGACGGATTCCGAAGGGATTTTGCTTGGAATCGTAACCGTTGATGACATCCTTGATGTCATTGAAGAAGAAGCCACCGAAGATATGCATAAGATCGGCGGTTTGGAAGCGATAGACACTCCATACCTGAGTACGCCTCTACTGATGCTGGTCAAAAAACGCGCCCGCTGGCTGGTGTTATTGTTCCTCGGTGAGATGCTGACAGCAGCCGCTATGGGATATTTTGAAAAGGAAATTGCCCGCGCTGTTGTATTAGCCTTATTTGTACCGCTTATCATTTCCAGCGGCGGCAACAGCGGTTCTCAAGCAGCGACTTTGATTATCCGCGCCATGGCCGTCGGTGAAATTAACCTGAAAGATTGGTGGCGAGTGATGCGCCGCGAGATATTTTCGGGTTTATCCCTTGGTGCGATTTTGGGAACAATCGGATTTCTGCGCATCGCAATATGGCAAAAGATATTCTATCTTTATGGCGAGCATTGGATGCTGGTCGCTCTAACGGTGGCTTCGGCACTTGTAGGTGTGGTAATGTGGGGTACATTATCGGGTTCCATGCTGCCGTTTATACTGAAAAGGCTGGGAGCTGATCCTGCTGCTTCTTCGGCGCCTTTTGTGGCTACACTTGTCGACGTGACAGGACTTATGATTTATTTTACGGTGGCGGGTTTAATTTTAAGCGGCACCTTGCTGTAAAAAGAAAATGGGTTCTTAACCCTAAAAATTTTTAAGAAATGACCGGCGCAAGAGTAATGTCTTGGATTAATCCGCATGTACCTCTTGTGCAATCTTTTCTACGGATTCATGAACGTCATTTTTTATATTTTCGATATCTTCTTCTCTGAGGCTTAAAAAATCCATAGCCCCTTCTTCCGGCGGCTCAGGTTCGCCGTTTATTTCCGATCTATAACCATTTATCACGGCAATGTAATCGGCCATGTGAAGGGTAAAAGCCAGTTTATTGCCATCTGATCGTGATGGGTTGTGATGGTATTTAATGGCGAGACTTTGATCATTGGGAATTTTCCATTTCTGGCACAACTCAAAGGCGATTTCAGAATGATCGAATCCAAGAATCGTTTTTTCAGCGTTTATAAAATTATGGCTTTCGTCCGCCATAAACTCATCAAAAGTATCTTTTCTTTCATAAACATACGGATCGAGGATAAGTTTACCTGCATCATGAATAAGACCGGCAAAAAAGGCCACATTCCCAAATTCAGTATCTTTTCGATTTGCAATAATCCTTGAGCCGAATGCAACAGCGATAGAATGGCGCCAGAGATCACCGGAATCAAGACCGTATCCTCTCAAATCCGAGCTCATGAGGTTTGAAATACCGGCAACCGAGATCAGTTCCCCGAGAGCTTTAAACCCGAGCAGCACCGAGGCATGATGCACGGAGGAGACCTTTCCGCTCAATCCGTAATACGCTGAATTGGCCATTTTCAATACCCGGGTCGCAATAGCCTGTTCTATTTCAATTATCTTGGCAAGCTCTTTGACGTTTGAATCCGGTTTCGCCATGATTTCCTGTGCTTTTTGGACCACATGCGGCATTGCCGGTAAATCGTCCATCGTTCGAAGGATTCCATATTTTAGAGTCATGCCGGAGGGTTGTTTTTTCCCAAAAGATGCATCAGAAACCGCTGAAGGTGTTTGCATCTCTTTTTCTGGTTTTGACGGACGATTCGGTTTATTCGGGTTTGTTTCAGACCGTAGATCGATGACAATCTTGCTTTTACAGGCCAAACACTGCACCGAGAATTTTTTACCGAAAGGAATTTTCTCGTCAGGAATTTTATATGCCTTTCGGCACTCTGGGCATTCTATTTTCATCGTGCTTGTTGATTCATCAGGTTGACAATAATTTTTGTTGAGGCATCGATACGACCGGCCATTTGTTCCAAAATTTTTGTGGTGATTTTAGGATATTTGTCGACAATTTCATTCAACTTGTCTCCGGGGTAGCGTTCGACAATGGATTTTCCCCTTGAAATAACGGTTTCGGATCTTTGTTTGCCGGTTATGGCTGAAATTTCTCCAAAATATTCACCCGGTT
>JARRRC010000103.1:0-18283 GCA_037381105.1 Desulfobacterales bacterium | reverse complement strand
CCTTTAACCAGCTTAAAAAAATCAGACCCCCTGTTCCCTTCCCTGAAAATTACAGCTTTAGCATCATACTCCTCAATTTCCGGACTGGCGAGATATGCAGGTATTGCGCCTTTGGTTAAATTTGTTCTTCTCAAAACTTCTTCAACAGATGTCAATCCCTGGCGAACTTTTTCCAACCCCGCATCTCGTAAGGTCATCATGCCTTCCAGCAGCGCTGTCTTCCTCAATTGATCCTCCGAAACATTGGCGCTGATAATATTTGCTACATTTTCGGTGACTTCCATTAGTTCAAATAATCCCACCCGGCCTCTATATCCGGATCCCATACATTCCGGGCAGCCTTTGGGACCGTATATTTTAAGATTTGAAATTTCATCGGCTGAAAACCCCATATCCACCAGTTCCGCCGGGTTTAGATTATTCTCTATCGTTTTGCACTCCGGACACAGTTTTCGAACCAACCGCTGAGAAAGAACCATCGTCACTGCGGAAGCCAAAAGATACGACGGTATGCCGATATCGACGAGACGCCCTATTGTAGAAGGACAATCATTGGTGTGAAGAGTACTGAAAACAAGATGGCCGGTCATGGCCGCTTTGATGGCAATCTCAGCTGTTTCATGATCTCGAATTTCACCAACCATGATGATATCCGGGTCTTGGCGCAAAAAAGAACGCAGAGCTGCGGCAAAAGTCATTCCCACTTCATCTTTAACATGGACTTGATTGATTCCCTTGAAATTGAATTCCACGGGATCTTCTACGGTAAGTATTTTGCAATCTTCTTTATTCAGCTTGTTTAGAATCGAATACAATGTCGTTGTTTTTCCGCTACCCGTTGGGCCGGTAACAAGCAGCAATCCATAAGGCCGATACACACACCTCTCGAGTGCTTTTAATGTTTCATGCTCCAAGCCCATTTGAGTGAGATCTACTCTCAGCGATGACTGGTCGAGGACACGCATGACGATGCTTTCGCCAAACAGCGTCGGTAATGTTGACACACGAAAATCAATGGTCTTTCTCTTGCCGAAAGCCATCTTGATCCGTCCGTCCTGGGGCACACGTCGTTCCGCGATATTGAGCCCTGCCAATATTTTAAGTCTGGAATTTACGGCATTTTTGATGCTGGTCGGCAGGTTCATGGATTTGAACAGATATCCGTCCAGCCGATATCTCACCTGCAACATTTTTTCAAAGGGTTCTATATGAATATCGCTGACACCTTCATTGATGGCTTTAACGAGAATACCGTTCACCAGCTTGATAATCGGTGCATCAGACGCCGTGTATTCATCGACAATTCCCTTTTCATCTTCTTCTCCGACCAGCTCCATATCGACGACAGCTTCTGAAACCAGAGAACCGAAGTCATCGACGACTGAAACCGGTTGATCATCTTCGGGAACATCATCCTTTATACCTAAGTAGCTGTTGTATTCGTCGTCACTTATCTCGTAGTGGGCTTTATAGGCATCGATGATATCTTTTTCGGTAGAGACGCAAACACTAATACTTTTATGAACTTCGTTCTGCAAACTATCCAATGCGGAAGTATCGGTAGGTTCTGCCATTGTAACGACAAGCTCTTCTCCTTTAAATCTTAAAGGGAAAGCCATATATTTCTTGGCCATTTCATACGGCATGATTTTGAAAACTTCCGAGTCAGGGGTTGTTTTGGATAATTTAACGGCAGGATAGTTGTGGACACGACTCAGAACATTAACAATGGTCTCATCATCAATATAGCCGAGCTTGATTAGTATATTGCTCAAACGTCCGCTATGTTTTTTCTGATAATTGATTGCGTCTTCAAGGTGTGTCCCGGTGATGTAGCCTTCTTTACACAAAAGTTCGCCGATCTTGGTTTTACCGGCACCGGATTGATCCATGATCGTCGATTTTAAGCTCGATCTTCTAGAGCTTTCGTATTTATCATTTTTCATAGGAATTGGTTTGGCCATTCGTTATATTGCTAACCTGGATATTTCATGTATTGTTGGTTATCGATCATGGTGTGATCATTCTGCAACTTTTGCAACATATGTGCCGATTTTTTAGGTGCTTCGGGAAAGTTCAACGGAAAAACTTAATAACTCATAATATCAATTAGATATATAATCATTCATCATTTATTGAAATTGTTTTGTGTCGAATCGTTTCTGGCAAATTATTGACACAAACAGAAAAAACCGCCAAACATTTCACAAAGATGTTTCTGTGTTAAGCGCTCAAAATGCAACGCATCTGAAACCGAGAATATTTGAATGTGAATAGGCCTCAATCTTAAAGCGACTGCATAATCGAATATCGTTTCCTGATACCCAGCTTCCACCCTTTGCAATTCGATAAATTGTATCATTATTATCTTGGGACATCGTACCCAAATCATCACTTGTCCATTCCAGAACATTTCCCAAAACATCAATAATTCCGAAATTATTTTCAAATTCAGCATATTTGTCCACGGGAGTGGTCTCGGCAATACAACTATCTTCAATATTACAGGCATTTATTTTCCACTCTTGTCCCCATGGGTACATCCATCCGTTCGCAGTTCTCGATGCCGCCTCCCACTCATTTTCAGTCGGCAATCGTTTTCCGGTCCATGCAGCAAATGCCATAGCATCCTCCAAGCTGATTTGGACCACAGGGTGATTTCTTTTGTTGTGAAGCGTGCTATCAGGACCGGATTGACGATACCAGCAGTCGCCTTTGACCACCTTGGAATAAAGCGAGGAATTTTCAGGGTGCTTGCTGCCAATTAAATATTCGCCGCCATCGATCAATATATAATGGTTATAATACCTATCCATGGTGCCAAGATATCCGTCGAATTCTTCGGATAGAAGTTTATCTTTTTTTAATCGACTATCTTTTTCTGATCGATATTCCTGGCCTAAAGAATCGATTGGGAGGCCCAATTGATCAATTGCTTCTTCTTTCCCTGCGGCTCCGGATTCACCTGCCGCTTGTTCTGTGACATTATCGCAAAAGCTGTCCTCTTCAACAATATCAACATATTCGAGTTCCGCATCTTCCTCATCCGCTGCTTCTTCGAGATCCTCATCTACCGTTTCTTCGTCAACAAAAATCTCAGAATCCGAATCTTCAACATCATCCAATATCTCGTCTTCATCAACTTCCTCAATCACATCCAATATCTCATCTTCCTTAATGTCAGCAATTTCTTCTGAAACCTTTTCCTCACCAATATCCTCTATCCCTAATAGAACTTCATCTTCATCGACAATCTCAATATTACTCACATCGTTGGTCTCTTCCTGAGAGCATTGAGATTCAGCCTGCTGACCTTCTGAGCCGGCACCTGCCTTTGAAAATCCGGGAGCACCCAACCCCACCTTTTCTGACAACCCTTTGATAAGATCCTTCAATTGCTCTATTTTACTTAAATTTTCTTTTTTCTTTGTATCTTCAACAGCCATTGAATCGGATACGGATTCATTGGCAAGCTTCAGGATATCCATTATCTGGTCTAATTTAAGTTTCCCATCCGGCTGCAAATCATATCCGAACTGATTAAGAATATTATCCTTTGCATCTTCGGACATGACAAAAATATTGTTCGTGCCAATTTTTATGCCCTCGGGATTTTCCCCTTTTTCATAAAGCTTTTTAAGATCCGCATTTACCGATGATCTTAAACTGCTCATATTTTTACGTTTATTTTTGATTACTTCAAGGTGGTCTTCTGTATCCCACAATCGCTTTATCAGCTCCGTATGGCTTATTTCTTTCAGAGACTCTAAAGAATTGTCATTGACATAATATTGCCTGATATTATGGACGAGTCTATATTTTAAGGTGTTCTTATTGGCGTATTTTAGGTTTGATATGGCCTGATCGATACCTGTTAATGTTATGGCTGATGCCATTATACTCTCCCTTTAGCGAAACATGCGGATAAACCGATCGAACTCGACCTGAATATCACATGAAAATTGATGAAAATCTTTATCATTCTTTGAAACCCGGTGACTCATGCAAAATTCAGGTTATAAAGCATACCGTGCAAAACTTATTCCATAACGTTCATCTGTTACTCCTGTCACCGATATTGGGTGCATAATAAAATGATGAAATGTAATACCTCAATTGAGCGCGAACAAAACCAAAAACGATCATAACATAAAATGGTATAAGTTTTGCATTGTTATATCATTCGTAAAAGTTTTGACAGAAACAATGACCGCCTTGCAAACGTGAAATATCGGCCTAAACGTTTTTAAAGCGGCATATCCGCCGAAAGAATCTTTAAAAAGAAAATACCAGAATACCCATGATAGCCGTCAATCTTTCAACAGCTTTCAAGGGATGGCAGGAAAAAATTCTGACACGCAAATGAGCAGCGATATGGGTGAAAAAGACAGTTTTCGTTCAGGCATGAAATAGAAGATCAAATGGAACAAGATAATACCAGCAAAAAATATCGCGTGATTGATCAATTTGATGAAATCCTTTTTAAACATTTGGAACGCTTGATCGGCAGCAAGCATGGGATTGGAGAGTTGGATTTGAATTCCGTAAGCATTTCAATCATTGTGCTGCTCATGGAACGAGAAAACGAGATAGAAAGCTTTCCTTCCGATGAAATCGATCGTTATACCCATGGAACATTAACAGATGATATTCAAGAAATGGGACTCGATGCCGTTCAGGACTTAAATATCGTTGTTGAGGAAATGATCCGGAAAAGCTATATTCATGTTGATGATGCCAACAGCCTTGTCCCTCAAAAACCCACGATAAGTATGGCTCGCCTTATCGACGCGGTTTTCCCCAAAATGCCCGGAATGAACCTTGTCGCATATTTTGTTCAGGCCATGGATGAAGTAAAATCTAACCGAAAAGACCTTGATTCGGCGATGAGCCAATTTGATCAAGTATTACATATGCAAGGTGTCCCTTTGAAGAAAGGACCACGCCAATCCGAATCTTCAAAAGTTCCTGTCCAACATGATGATAATACAGCCAGTATTCACAATTTGGATAAATCGCCCCAAAACGATAAAATACAATCTTCGGATAAAGAATTAATAGCTCCTGTAATTCTTGGTAGAAATCCTTCCAATAATCGTCTCGATCCTTCCAAACCTTCTTTAATTAAACCTAAAGTTCTATCTTCAGATGCTTACAAGGGAAAAGTAAAAATCACAAAAATAGATTTTGGCAGACCTGATTTAAAAGAAGTTGGACCGGATAAAACACATTCAGATGAGCATGAACATCTTGAAGACAAGGAACTGGAAGCAGGAGCAAAACTTGTAGAAACACAACAGTCCGATGATGCTGAATCAAAAAATTTCGATACCAGAATGACGGCATCTTCCGGAGAACCGCCGAAGACTGTTGTTGATGAGCAAAACCAAAGGTTCGAGTCATCCGCGACAGAGATGCTTTTACATGATTCTGTTTCTTCAGTTCAATACACTGCATGTGATCTGAATTCGGGTGAAAAGGACAAAAGTAATTTTACTGATAAGGAAGGCCCTCTCATAAACGACGATGATATTGAAAAACGCATTAAGGCTTTTGAAGAAGATCTGGCACTGGAATGTCCTATATGCAAACATTCGAGAGTCATGGTGGAAAGAACGGCTACGGGCAAATCGTATTATAAATGTTTAAACAGAGAATGCACCTTCATAAGTTGGGGCAAGCCCCATCATATTATCTGCCCCAAATGTAATAATCCATTTTTAATTGAAGCAACGAATAAATCCGACACAACGATTTTGAAATGTCCGAGAGCAACATGCCGTTACTGGGAAAAATCACGCATGGATTCGTCAACTCCGGCAAGCGGAAAAATAGCTTCGATTTCTCAAAAACCCCGTAAAAAAGTAGTCAGAAGGAGAGTCGTTCGCAGAAAAAGATAGTCCCTTGAATAAGCATTATTATGATGTTTCTTTTTGCAAAAATCCATTAATACGGGCGATATAGCTTCGGGTTTCTTTCGGCAATCTATCGGGTTGTCTTTCTACGTTTCCCATTCCCCAGTTATAAGCGGCAAGGGTGAGATCGACATTATCATCATACCTGTTTAAGAGGCTTTTTAAATAACGGGTGCCGGCCATAATATTTTCAACAGGATCGTAGCAGTTTTTGACACCCAACTCCTTTGCGGTCTCAGGCATAAGCTGCATCAATCCCATTGCCCCTTTTGATGAAGTAGCGCCGGCATCAAAATTACTTTCAGTCTTAATCACTGCCGTCAGCAATTCAGGATCAACACCATAGATGTTTGAGGCTTTCTCTATGATCTCATTGATTTCATATGGCGATATGATCCCTTTTATACGTTGCGGTTCCGGCTTGATTTTTGATCCCGTCGGCGCCGCATTATTACCCCTTCCATAATAATTCGTCCATATTCTTTGGGGCATTGAAACAGTGGCGTCTTGGCTGCATTCATCAAAATCACCGAGTTCGCTTAACAAATAATCGTTCATTTGAATTTCTACGGCCTCTATCAAACGCCGCAAATGATCTCTTCCTAAAGATAATGCGTTGTGCAAACCGTCGTCTTTTTCACTTTTATCAATCCTATCGGCCAGTAATGAAATAAAGGTTTCAGATGTTCTGGCCATTTTTAAACCTTTTGGGGATAAACCCTGAAAGTTTCGAACTCGTGCGGAATTGCCCGGCTTAATGCATCTATTGACATTTAACGGATATTTCATCTGTCATCCTCCATAATAACATCTGATTCCAGATGAATTCAAAGTTCATGCCAATATATGGATAATATGTAAATAAATTGTACCCTAAATGAGTGTAAACAAAATCGATGATGATCATAATATATTAATCTCAATGAGTAATGTGATGATTTGATCAATTTTTAATATCTCTACTAATAGTTAGCGTCCATCCACAAATGGTCTTTTTGCCTAATCTCAGCGTTATGCTCAAAAAATAATCCTCGGAATATCAATTATATACCTGTGGTTATTTTTTTCGCATGCCTCGATCTTAGTCAAATATCCTCATCTCTGGATGGACACTAGTTAGATATGAATTCTGCAATTTTATATCGATTTTGTTTACCCGGCGGGAAAGCCGAAAATACCCCATCTTTTTCGTTGCCGAGGGGTCGCGGCAAATGACGACAGCTTCACCCTCGGGCGCCTTGGATCTGTGGCATCTTCGGCTTTCACTCCATTAGGGTTGTACGAAACTCCGGCTGGGGGTGAATACTAGCTTAGTTGTTTTTTAATAGCGGGAACTTGTGGGTATAAGGGCTGTTGGAAAGAACAATCTGAACCGCCTGATTCAGCTTGGTATTGATCAAAATGGGGCCGATAAAGTTGCCGGTCATCCGGTGTGGCATACCTTTAGGAATATTGACAACAATATATAACTCCAGACTATTTTTTTCTCCGTCTGTATCCCAGGACATCTCTTTTAATGGGGTCTTAAGATCTATATTATAGTCCGGTATAAACAGAAAAGGATTTGTAATCACAAAGGCAAGTCCGGGGTCGTCAACAGATTGGTACCAGATAAAAGGTGAATTTTCCTGGTGTTGGAGAATAAGATATTGCTTTTTATCTAAAAAGCCAAGCATACCGTAGGGCATGTTAATAATCTTTTCTTTTTTTATCTGTATGGTTCCGAATCTCGTTGTATGAATTTTCAATTTGCTCTCGCCCTGAATCTCAAGATTTAGTTAGTGCCCGAACGAAAAATCCTATTTTTCGTTCGGGCACTAGTTATGAGACAGTTTATTTATTTACAATCTCTGTGGATCTGTAAAGTGCCAATGCCCTGGAAAGGTCTGAATCATTGATATCAGATGAACCTAAATTTTCCTCTCTGATTCTCTCATAAACTTCCAGACGGTGGATTTCTATGTGCTTAGGGGCTTCAATTCCCAGCTTGACCTGCTTCCCTTTTATTTCAACGAGAGTTACTGTGATATCATCGCCGATAGTGATTTTTTCACCCAACTTCCGTGTTAGTATTAACATAGCCAATCCTTGGCATATTTCACCCCAATTGAGAGTATTCAATGCCGAAAACGATCGTAATATATTTATTTCAATCGCTCAATTAGGACGATAGTCTTTTGTTTATAAACGCTGTGATTGAGGATAAAATATTTCCCGAATTTTGCCGCTATTTATTGTAAATAGTCCACGAGACTCAATGACATTACCTTGGACGAAGAGGCCAGAGCAGCCTGGTAAGTCAGTTGGGCCGCCGATACATTCATGATGGCTTCCGCAATATCTGCGTCTTCAATTTTTGAAAGCCTTTCCGTATCGGATAAGTTTAAATCCTGAAATATATTATTCTTAATTTCCATACGGTCCATTTTTGACCCAACATCTGAAATCTTGCTCGCAATATCATTAAAGTGTGGATCCAGCCGACTTATCGCATCCTGAATGCCGCTGACATCATTGCTCTGTAGAGCGGCTTTTAAATCCATCAATGTGTTAAAAACAGTTCCAAATACCGCTTGACCATTGCTGCCGATTTCAACAGTAGTATTTTTGCTGATCTTTATCGAAAACGCATTACTGTCACCGTTGTAAGTGCCATCCTGTTCAAACGGCATGATATCGGTTTTCGAACCGGAAAAGATATAAGTCCCGGCAACATCCGTATTGGCCAGCGAAACAATCTCTTCAAGCATATTTTGAACGGTCTCAGCGGCTGCCGATCGCTGTTCGGCCCCTGTGGTTGCGTTTGCCATCTGAACACACAACGCCTTCGTATCGGACAGGATATCTTCCACATTCGTCAGGGCACTTTCAGATGCACTGAGCCATGAATTGCCATAGTTAATGTTTCGCTGCATCTGCTCAATATTTGAAAGGTTCGACCGGATACTCAACGATTGTGTGAGGCCCACAGGATCATCGGAAAGATTGTTGATCCGCTTTCCGGTGGTGGCAATCTCATTCGCCTTGTTCAGCTCCTCGCTGATGCCGCCAAGATTATATTTTATCGACTCAAAAATGGTTTTATTTGCAACTCGCATAACAAGTAACTCCTTTTACTTCAATTCAAGCAGCGTGTTGAGCATCTCATCAGAGGTACTGATAAGTTTGGCCGCCGCAGCATAGGCATGCTGATATGCTATAAGATTTGTCATCTCCTCGTCAAGGGAAACCGCCGATATGCTGTCTCTGATATTATTTAATTCATTGACCATCGTTTCGCTGAAGGATCTGTCTCTGGAAACACTTGCAGATGCAATGCCGATGGACCCCACCATCGAATGATAATAGCTTTCAATTGTCGAACTGATGCTGCCTTCGGTATCCCCGCTGGTCCTATCGCAGGTCCATTGAGAAATAGCAAGGGGTGTGTTTTGCAGGTCGGTAATCGCCAAAGCATTGGCGTTGTTTCCTGATGCAATCGCTCCATCACTTCCAACCTGGGCTGCGGCAATGTTATTTTTATTTAAACCGATAATACCGTTAACGCCTATGTTTCCAGCACCGGAGCCGGTGAAAAATGTATTGATGCCAAGCCCTGCCAGCACATTGCTGGTATCGTCGGAAAAGGCAAATGTATATCCGCTGTCGGCATCGATCGTTAATTTTCCGTCCGTTATAACAGCACTTATATTTGCAACCGCATCGATATCATTACAAAGTAAAGTGAGAATCGTACACCCAGAGCTGAAAGGACCCATCGACAATTTTATCATAGTAGTCGAGACCTGAATCAATCGTTCCAAGTTCTTCTGAATTGTCTGATACAGTATTGCTTCCTGTGACACTGCCGAATCCTTCCAGACCCACCCCCTGACTGTGTTGCTGGTTGACAGCCCATATAAATTCATTCGCCAAAGCGTCAAAGTCCAATTGATACTTGGCGACAACCTCATCCCGTATGTCAAGCCAGCCGCCGAGTTTCCCGCTGCTGATAAAGTCCGTGATATCAACATCTCTGCCGCTGGAGTCCTGCCAGATTACCCTGTCTCCGGTGATCCCGCCCATTTCCAGTTCATAATTACTGTTTCCTTGAACCAGGGTGCAACCTTTTGCCGAAACAAGGGTTAAAGATCCATTATCCTGTTCAAAGGTTTTCACATCCAAATATTCATTAAGTTCAGAAACAAGTTTGTTGCGTTGATCCCTGAGGTCATTTGCAACGTTACTTGTCTCCAAACCAACAATTTGGTCATTGAGCCGTGCAATCTCATGTGTTATTTTATTAATCGTTTCAATTCCTGAATTCACGGCATTGGTTAAATCTGTTTTGACTTGAGCTAAATCGCTCTCTAAATCGTTAAATTGCACTGCAAGGAGATTGCTGTGTTCATAGAGCGCAACTCTTTCCGAAGCACCTGACGGGTTGTTTGAAATATCATACCACTTATTCCAGAAATCTGTCAGCATTGTGCTGACGCTGGTATCGGAATTTTCATTAAAATAACCTTCCAGGACCTGCATATATTTTTCCATTTCAGAGGCAGACGACATGTTCGACTTTTCCTGCATCAGCCTGTTTTCGATAAACCGGTCACTGGATTGAATCACCTGATCCACGTCAACCCCCCTGCCCATGATCAATCCTTCATACGGCAATGGTTGTTTGGGTTCGAGGACGGGGCTTTGTCGTGAATACCCTTCCGTATTGACATTTGCGATGTTGTGGGCCGTAACCTCTATGCCGTTCTGCTGAGCGTTTAGAGCAGTGGTTGCAATATTTAATACCATTCCTATGCCGGACATAATTAAACCTCCCTGTTTAAAAATAAACGGGGGCCTGAGGGGTTGAAATGACACCGTTCATTGTAGACCAAACCGGATCCGTCACCTCCGGATAAAATCGATATCATCTCATCCATAAATTTCAAAGAATCATCGATATAAAGAATGTTCTGTTTCCTTAAAACCTCAATTTCACCTTTTAATTTTAAAATCCTTAAGTGCAACTTATCAAATTTATCCCTGTGTTCTTTAGGCACGGTGTCCATGATTCGATTAAGATGAAATGATTTTTGATCATCGTCCGGATTGACGGACATGGAAATCTCCGTCCGTAGATAATTCCCATAATCTATTGATATTTATTTTAATTAAGGCATCTCTTTCTGCTTCAAAACAATGAAGCAGATCATTATAAAGCATGATCTTTTTGTAAAACAGTTTTTCAACCACATCCTGGATAAACGTATCCATAACTCAATTCCCCTCTTTTAATCATCGACCGTTCTTTTTGTTTTCTAAAGAGCTTATTCTAAGCCTTATAACTTTCAAAAAGCATATTGCCAAGTCCCATGCCGCCGCCCTTTGCCATTGCGGCGGCAAGATTTTCATCAAACATCGATCGAATGATCTGACTTTCATTACTGTTTTCCAAAACACCATTCTCCGAAACAGCCGTCCTCATCGATTTTAACATATAATTGATAAAAATGGCTTCAAATTCCGAACAAGCGCTTTTGAGTTTCGCATAAGACCCGTCGTTTTGTCCAACAGGGATCCTGGATGCTGGTGTAACCGTTTGTATCACTTTTCACATTCTCCTTTATATAATTTCAAGCTCGCCCTCTAACGCACCCGCTGCTTTGATCGCTTGTAAAATCGTTATGAGATCTCGAGGCGTAACACCAATGGCGTTTAATGCATTCACCAATTCTCCGATGGTTCTGCCTTTTGGAATTAAAAGAAGACGGGTGTCTTCTTCAGCCACGGATACATCACTCTCAGGAGTAACTACTGTACTGCCGCCCGGAGCAACGATGGTGCCCCCCTTCATTTGTTGGGGGACAGCGCCCCCGCCGGAAGGCGAGAACGGAAGCGGCTGTGAAACTTCTTTTTTCTCTTTTATATGGATGCTCAAATTCCCATGAGCAACTGCAACTTTTTGGATTCTTACATTTTCTCCAACGACAACGGTTCCGGTCTTTTCATTTACGATGACCTTGGCGACAGAATCCGGTTCAATCTCGACCTCTCCTATCCGTGCGATCAACTTGACAACGCTACCTTCATATTTTTCCGGAACATCAAATTTCAATGTGCCGGGATCTATGGGCCTGGCCAGGTTTTCCCCTATTCTAGTATTGATTGCACTCGCTGCTCGGGCAGCGGTATTAAAATCCGGATCGTTTAGAATGATTGTAAATTCTTTTTTGTTCATTATCGATAACGATATTTCTTTTTCGATGCTCGCGCCGCCGCTGATTCTTCCCACGGTGGGATGATTTTTCGTAACCCCTCCTCCTGCCGCGCCTCCGGCACTGTAACCCCCAATGGAAACAGGGCCTTGTGCAAGCGCATAGACCTTGCCGTCTACTCCTTTTAACGGCGTCAGTAACAGTGTTCCGCCCTGCAGACTTTTAGCATCACCAATGGATGACAAAATCACATCTATTTTTTTGCCGATTCTGGCAAAAGGCGGTAATTTTGCGCTCACCATGACTGCCGCGACATTTTTTACTTTCACATCATCGGGGTTGACGTGAACGCCGATATGTTCCAACATGTTCGCCAGGGCCTGAATGGTAAAACTTGTTCCGCTCTTGTCTCCACTGCCGTTGAGTCCCACAACCAAACCATATCCCAGAAGCTGATTCTGTCGAATACCCTTGATTGTGGATATATCTTTCAACCTGGCCGAATAACCTGACAGAGGTCCGATAAAAATAAATACCAAAGTAATGATCAATAGTTTCTTAAAACGGCCACACATAATCTAATATCCTCCCTAGCCATCCGGGTCTTTGCTTGTCCGCCAGTGGACCGGCACCGGAATATGTGATATTTGCATTCGCAATGTATGTTGAGGAGACTTCATTCGCCGAACTGATATCTTCGTTGAATTCTTTTCGGCAAGCGCCTTCATGTACCCCAAAAACTTGAGTTTCGCCGCATCAATGCTTGAAGACCGGCTCGTTTTGGTGTTTGCATTCAGTTCAGCCTCGGGATCTTCCACGATCCTCACTGTAATGACATCCCCGATATTTCTCGCCTTAATATCACTGAACAGATTGTCATTCGATACTTCCGACCACAATGCCCCTTCGGCGGGTTTCGGAGGTTCATACCTTTCAAATTTCGGCTGCCGGACCTGCGCCGTTTCGGGCATTTTTGAGACATTTTTCGGTACCCCCGCACAACCGGTCACCAGTATAATCGCCACACACAGAATAAAGAATCTTCTTAGAGCCATTATTTTCTCCTAATTTCTAAAACGCGACCGCCACTGTTGAATGGTCAACCACCTTGGCGAAAATCTCTTTTTTACTCATAATATTTTGAACCTTTACCAGCTCTCCCAAGTAACCTCTCATCAAAACCTTTCCTGGAACCGTCACCATTAAGTCTCCGGATTCAGCCAATATGGTAACGATATCTCCTTTATCGACAACAGGGGCTTTTTCAAACATCCATTCTTTAAGACAGGTATCTGCCCTGATGTTATGTTTAACCATCAATCCAACAATCTCTTTCTTATCAGTCAGTATTTTCGAAGATAAATGAGACAAATTTCTTTTGACCATATAAAGATCATCTTCTTGTACCTTTTCTCCTCTTTTAAGCTCCCGGGACGCACATACCACATATTTAAATATATCGACCCAACCTGATATTTTAACTTTATTCCTAACCACACCATTGACTTTAATGACGGCCATTAAGCTTACCTGTCTTTCAAGCTGTCTATTGCCTCTTTGAAACAGATTGAAACTTATTTTTCCGCGAGGAACGGGTGCATTGCCGACAATTTTAAATTTGGATATCACGACATCTGATTTTTTACTGTTTAAATTCCGGCAAAAATATGCATGAAAGATTTCTCTAAATTTACTTTCCGGTATTTTTTGGTAGCCCCTGGGGACGACGTCCTTACGATCATTTTTGCCGTCCGCCGCACGTCCTGAAGGCACACACAACCCCAGAATACACAATATCAAAAATACAAGTTTAATCTTTTTGGTCATCTTTTAATTACCTCGAAATATTATTTACGATGGACATCATATCGTCCGCTGTTTTAATGGCTTTGCTGTTGATCTCATAGGCTCTCTGCGCCATAATCATGGCCACCATCTCCTCGACAACATCCACATTGGACACTTCAACAAATCCCTGAGCAATGGTCCCCACGCCTTCCGTACCTGCTGTGCCGGCAACGGCTTCTCCAGAGGCATCCGTCGCCTTGTATAAATTATGACCGCTGCTGTAAAGACCTGCAGGATTGGGGAAAGAATATATTTCTATTGTCCCTAAGGATGTGCCGGTGCCTTGAGGATCAAAAGCGGTAACGGTCCCGTCAGCATCGATCTTAACAGAGACTGTATCCGTTGGAACCGTTATTTCCGGCTGCAATCTATCTCCATTCGGTGTAACAATGTTTCTATTAGAATCTAATTTGAAATCACCGGACCGGGTATAGCGATCTTCTTCACTACTTAGCACTTTAAAAAAGCCTCTTCCTTCAATGGCCAAATCCAGCTCATTTTTGGTTTCCTGAAAATCTCCCTGAATGAATACCTTATGAACCCCCACAGGCATTGTACCCATGCCGACCTGTATGCCTACCGGAATCTGCTCCCCGCTTGATGTTTCAGAACCTGCCTGATTTACCGTCTGATACATGAGATCTTGAAAATCCGTGCGGCTCTTTTTGAAACCCGCCGTGTTTACATTTGCCAGATTATTGGCAATAACATCAATGTTCATTTTCTGAGCGGCCATGCCTGATGCCGCAGACCATAATCCTCTTAACATGATGATCTCCTTTATTTATGGAACCTGGCCGTAATCATTAACCATTTTACCGGTTAATCCATCTAGGGACTGAATCGCCTTTTCAACCGACTCAAATGTCCTGAAAGTCTCTATCATCTCGATCATTTCCTGGGTTGGATTCACATTGGAGCCTTCTAAATACCGTTGTTGAATTACCCCATCGGTTTCCGTCGATATCTCCTTACTCTCGCCCTGGTAAGAATAGTATGATCCGCCTTCTTTTCTAAGCTGCTCAGGTTTATCAAAACTGACGACCAATAATTTGTCTACCGTTTCATTATCCACAAAAACTTGACCGTCCCGTTCTATGGATACCGTGCCCCCCTCAACTGTTATCGGTCCGTTCTCTCCCAATACCTTATCTCCGTTCCCGGTCACCAAATACCCTTCTGCATCGATAGATAACGCCCCGTCTCTGGTATATCGTAATCCATTCGGAGTTTCGATTTTGAGAAAACCCTTTGCCCCCATTGCGATATCAAGTTCATTTCCCGTATATCTTATCGGTCCCTGGGAAAAATCTGTTTTGGAAATACTTTGCATATCGAGTGTCTGGTTAAAGGATATGATATCTTTTTTAAACCCATTGGTATTGCTGTTAGCGATATTGTTTGCGATGGTTTCGAATCTCAATTGTTGGGTCATGGAGCCGTCGATTAAATTATAGATACCGGATATCATTTTTTTCTCCTTTTTTTACTCTCTAATTAGCAATATTAATGCCAAAATTTCCCAAGAATTATATTACCATATAATCTATTGATATTATTTATTTTCAATTCTTCTGAGACGGTGCTTTCATGTAGAGCAGGGAGGAAAAAAATGCCGATTGGAATATTTTACCGGCAGGAGAGGAAGGCTGTTCACGGATGTGAAAAATTCTTGTTAAGAGAATAGACAAAAGCCAGAAGTTCTGCAACGACAACATAAAGATCGGGAGGGATTTCTTCATTGATATCAAGTGTTGATAAAATCTCTATCAGATCAGGGTCCTCGTGAATATAAATTTGATGTTCTTTCGCAATTTCGATTATTTTCTCAGCGATCTTCCCTTTGCCGCGGGCCGCCACCTTTGGCGCGCGATCAGATCCGGCCCGGTATTTCAAGGCTACCGCACTGTTTTTCTTCGCATTCTTTTTCATTTAAGCAATCAAGCTGATATTACATGATTCTTTCCGAATAATTTCTCTAATCAGAGAATCGCCCACCTGTTTGGGTTCCCGGATATGACATTCCAAATGAAAAATGGAAAAACCTCTTTTTTTAAAAGCCTCTATAAAAGATGGAAGGTTTTTTTCGATGACATATTTTGTTTCTTCTTTAATTGTCAAGAATCGTCCGGTTATCTGTTTATCTCGAACGGCAAGATCGGCTCTAACCGGTCCGAGATTCGATAATTCCAGCAAAAAACTTATTCTGAATAAACCGTTTTCTCTTGTTTTTTTCCTGGGTTCTTTATTTTTGTATTGATCCAATTGTATCAATAATTGACCGACGGTAAAATAGCCGTCGGCCAGCGGCAACGGCAAAGGAATAAAGATTTTTCCATCTTGCTCAAATCCGAAATGATTAAGGAGCTGAACATTTTTTATCAAAGAAACCAACCTGCTAAAAGGGTCGTTTTCAGAAATGTTGGAAGCAATAAATTTCGATAAGAGCCCTTTTATATCACCGGTTAAAAGCCTTTTGATGTCCGCATGTCGATAAGTTTTTAAAGTCAGTAATTCTTTTAATTTTGTTTCCCATCTAAGCCCTGATTTATCAATGAACTCTGCTAATATATCCGTAATTCTTTTAATTTTGTTTCCCATCTAAGCCCTGATTTATCAATGAACTCTGCTAATATATCCGGGGTTGGCTTTGGAAACAATCTTTTCGATACATCGATCACCAGTTCTTTAAACAGTTCTTTTTCTTCAATCGAGATGGTGGACTGATCGATATTTTCAATAATCTCTTTCCACAGATTTTTCTTAATTCCGTTGAGTATCATAAAGGTATTGATGCGATCAACACCTTGAGGTTCATTCTTCATTAATCTTAGGATTGGATTGGGGTGTGTCTTTTCTACCTTTAGAGTTAAGACAGTGCCTTCACTCAAAGGCACATGGGGATCTGCGAACATCCTCTTGCCCTTAATCAGCAGCATGGCGCTAGTTGAGGAAATAGATTTTAAAACCACGCCTCTGACAATTTCATGTTTAACAAACGGCAGCCGGGAAGTGTTACTCTTATGGGATTGAAGTGATATGCACGATGCATCAATTGGTGAATGGCCGATCTTCGTCAAAAAACATCCTTTTTAGTCCATCTTTGAAATTTTTTTCTTTAAATCCAGTACCAGCGTCACTTCTTCTTTGGGAATAAAGAGACTGTCGGCAATATAATCCGGATCAAATCCTTCTTGGGCTAATTTAACAATCTCTTTTTTATGGTCTTTGAGCGTATTTTGATCGAAGTCATCTGGATTGCTTCGATTATGATTGAAAAGCAATGCATCGGCTCTGTTTAACATCGCATGCAAGCTTTTAATTCTTTTTTGAATCTTGCAGACATGGCTGCCGCATCCGACAATAATGATTCGTATAATTTCAGTTTTTCATTTAATGATGAATCTTTATTAAAAGATCTCAACCGTCTTATCAAAAAAATAAAAACAGCAAAAATTGCCAAATCAATCGATATTTGTAAAAGGATTAAATATTTTAACTCCATAAAATGCATTATTATACTCTGATATCAATCAACTTACCTTCCGATAAGTCTAATTTATTTTTCTGCTTATCCGTATTCTTATTTTTCTTTTGCTTTTTATGATCTTTTTTTCTTTCTTTGTCTTTTTTGGTTTCGATTCTGTTGTTTTTTTCGAATTCTTGAACTTTTGTTTTTTCCTCCCTTTTTAAATCATCCGAATTCTGGGCGACAAACTGCTGATTCATTTCAAGATTCTGTTTCTTTATATTATGCACTTCTTTGATGGTATTCCCTTGTCCGAGAATAATATTCATATCGGTCGTACCAGACATGATTTTCTCCTGTAAATTGAGATCTCCAAGGGCTCTTTAAGTCAAATTTTGACACGATGAGATTTTTTTCAAACCGTCGAAAAATCAGTTATAATTGCTTCATTAACTTTTCCGTCCTTCAATATGCCGTTTACGCCATTGGTAATAAGTTCCTTTAGTTTTTTCAACGATGATACATTTTTCAATATATTTATGTTATTACCCAATATACTATAAATAATACCTCTGATCCGAGTGTTTTTTTCAATCATTTCATCCATTATTTTTTTATTCGGCAGTTTAAAAGAAATACTTAAGGATATATACGTAAATTTTCCAGGCTCTTTAAACGGTACAATAAAAGACTCAAATCTGATGGATTGAGCATTTCGGACAGGAAACCACTTCATCGATGGTATTTCCGGAATTACTCGACGCCCCTTAAAAGCAGGATACGCTAACAGTGCAACAAAAATAGATATCCCCCATACAGAAATTACAAAAATTTTCCGTTTCCACGGATGCTTTCTC
>JARRRC010000102.1:0-8335 GCA_037381105.1 Desulfobacterales bacterium | reverse complement strand
TAAAGCTGTGTTAGGAAATTTGCCTAAAAAACAATTTGAATTTTTAAATAGCCTTTTGGTTGGTACAAATGTTTGATCTTGGTGGAATTGCGAAGGTAATTAAAAAATTAAAAAAAGGTGACGCGCCCGGTAATTTATCGATTGAAAAAAGTGGTAGAAAAGAAATAAGATATTTTTACGAGCTTAATGAAAAAATGGCATTCACTTTCGGATTAACAAGAAGCTCAACAGCAAAATCTAAAAATTTTTATTATGTCCCTCGACAAATGGGGATTACCAATAAAGAATATCAAAAGCTACACGATTGCCCTTGGAGAAAACAGGATTACAATAACAAACTTATTGAATCAGGAATTGTTTAAGCTTGATTGTCAATTCCTAAAAAAACCCGGCCAAAAGACCGGGTTTTAGGGTGCGTCCAGGGTGCATTTGCCCCCTACGATCCATCAAAAAATATCACGATTCATTAAACGTAAAACTTCATAAATAACATAAATAGCTGAATACTTTAGACTTATTTTTCAAATCTCCCCTTCGGCACTCTTAAGATTTTAACATAATAATTATTAATAATATTCTATCAAAACCTCCGAATGTACGATTGAGTGCAAGACCGGTACATTTCGGGGGTTTTATTTTTAAGGATAACACATTTCGTATTATCCTTAATGCTTGTAATATTCATGATTTTTAGGCTCATGCAATTTATATAGCGCAGGCCGAACATGCATCTTCGAAAGTTATACCACAATCAAATTGAAATCCGAACCCGGAAAAATCAACTTTGATCGGATCAGCTTCTTTCATCAATTTTTTGTCAATAATGTATTTAAAACCGTCAATGTCAAAGACATTGTCCGTATCTTTTGGCTCATCCAGAGCCATCGCAAGGGATGGGCCGCTTCATCCTCCTGAATTTAAAAAGATACGGATCGGTTTGATTTCTTTTCCTTTAAAATACTCAGCAATCTTTTCTGTCGCTGAATGTGTAATTTCAAGCATGATATTCTCCTTATTTTAGAGATATTTATATAACTGAAAAATTCTAAAACCTGTGAAAAAAGTAGTTACGGCTGTGGGATCTGTCAATATCGGTATAGCCTGAAATAAGCGATAATTAATAATGGTGCCATTCGGGTCAAAGGAAATACAGCGCCCTTGTCATCAGAATTATAGAAGTTTCGTCTGACATAGATGTCAAAGTCAATCCTGACAACCTTGAAGGATTCAATGATCCGTTCGGAATATTTAGCGGTTACGATTTCTGAGGATTGTATTCATTGCAATCCGTGTGTCGATAGGTGCATTTTAAATTCAGACTTTACTTTTTTATGGCAAAATGGTACCGCAAAACAAATGATCGGCCAAGACGGGCAAACGACCGATTGGGAATAATTTAGCTTGATTTTCAATGGGTTAAACATTTTTCTCTTTATTTTTTCGGTATTGAAATGGTAAAGAATAAACGGATGAAATACAAATTTATGTGCAGATTTGTTTTAAGATTTTGCCCACTTAATTTTCGGTAGACGCCTATAAATGGTGATCGCGCTTGAAACTTTTTTAAGGGGGAATCAATATGGAGGTGAATTCTGAAGTATTCAAATAGCTTTTGGAAGTTTTTTGTGTCTGTAAAGCTGACCGTGGTCCTGCTGCTGTCCATCGCACTCACATCGATTGTCGGAACGATCATTCCGCAGAACCAGAACCCTGCGGATTACTTTAGGGCATACGGTGAATTTTTATACAGGCTTTTTGATGTGCTCAATATTTTTGACATGTATCATTCCTGGTGGTTTCAGTTTCTGCTGGTTTTGCTGACCATGAATATTTTTGTATGTTCAATTGATCGTCTTTCCGCGACCTGGAAGATCGTATTTGCCAAAAATCCCTCATTTAATTTATCAAGATTCAGAAACTTATCTCAAAAAGAGACATTTAGCGGCAATCACCCGCTTACTGAACTCAAAAAAAGATATGAACCCTTTATTTCAAAACATTTTGGATATACCAAGGTTGAAGAGACCGATAAAGGACTGTGTATCTTTGCTGAAAAATGGCGCTGGACCCGACTGGGAGTCTACACAGTGCACCTGAGCGTCATCTTGCTGCTGCTCGGCGGTTTAATCGGTTCCATCTTTGGTTTTCAGGGCTATGTCAATATCCCTGAGGGCGAAACGGTGGACAGCATTCGTACCTTTCCTAACGGTAAAATTCGATCTCTCGGCTTTGAAATTAAATGCAATGATTTTAATGTCAGTTTCTACGATAACGGAGCGCCAAAAGAATACCGTTCCAGTTTAACGATTTTCGAAAAGGGCCGGCCGGTATATACAAAGGATATCATTGTTAATGATCCCATGAAATATAAAGGATATAGTATATTTCAATCGAGCTACGGCAAAATGGCTCCGGAGGCTAATCCTAAAAAGGCGGCCACTTTCGAAATGCCGTCTGACGGGATTACACTCAATTTTACCAGCAGACAATCCGGAAAGACCTACAAAATAAAAACCGTCATTGGCAAACCGGTTGATATCCCTGAAGGTTTGGGTAAATTCGTCCTGCTTGAGTACAGAAAAAGTGCTGAATTTATCGGCCAGAACATCGGTGAAGCCTGTATCGGAATCCTTACACCCAAAGGCGGGAAACCGGTTGAAATCTTGCTGCCCCTGCATTTTCCGAATTTTGACCGCATGAGAAAGGGTAGGGTGTTTATTTCAGTGGACGCTCAGGCCCCGGAAAAATTTAACCCCGGATCAAACCCCGCCGAGCGGTATTATACCGGCCTTCAGGTAACGAAAGATCCAGGAGTTTTTGTGGTATATGCAGGTTTTATCGTTATGATTATCGGGTGTTTCATTACTTTTTTCATGTCCCACCAAAGGGTGTGTATTGAGATCATAAAAGGAAAAACAAAAAGCAAAGTCATTGTATCGGGTACGGCCAATAAGAATAAAATGGGAATGCATCAAAAGGTTAAAAAGCTTTCGGATCAATTGGCCGATTTAACAAACGGTTCATGATGACGATTTATAAATTTCAGTTGTCGGGAGATTAACAATGAACAGTTCAAATCTGTTGTCGATTACAACGTTTATATACGGAGCTGCGGCATTTTTTTATTTGGCTCATTGGGTCTTTAAAAAAGACCTGCTGGGCAGACTGGGCACCTGGACCGCTATAATCGGTGCTGCCGGAAATATTGCGGGTTTCATCCTGAGATGGGTTGAATCTTACCAGATGGGCATCGGCCATGTCCCGCTTTCGAACATGTACGAATCCCTAGTCTTTTTTTCCGGCACTCTCGTCATCATTTATCTCATCATAGAGCGAAAAACTCAAAATTCAATCATCGGAGCGTTTGCAACCCCAATCGCATTCCTTGCCATGGCGTATGCCTCCATGTCTCCGAACATCAGCGACCGTATTCAACCGCTGATCCCGGCATTAAAAAGCAACTGGCTGATTGCCCATGTCATCACTTGTTTTTTAGGATATGCCGCCTTTGCCATTGCTTTCGGCCTCTGCATTATGTATCTGGTAAAGCAAAGAGATGTTCAGGGAACGAGCAGTTTACTCTCTTCTTTTCCAAAAGCTATCGTCCTGGATGAGTTGAATCACCAGATGATCATGTTCGGTTTTCTGTTTTTATCCATCGGAATTATTACCGGCGCTGTCTGGGCGAATTCGGCATGGGGGAGCTACTGGTCATGGGATCCGAAAGAGACCTGGTCTTTGATTACCTGGTTTATCTATGCAACGCTGTTACATGCCAGGATGATGCGGGGATGGTACGGAAAACGGATTGCTTATCTTTCGATTATCGGATTTATGGCGGTTTTATTCACTTATTTCGGCGTGAATCTCCTCCCCGGCCTTCATAGTTATGGTTCAGTGTAAAATAATCAGCAAAGGGGAACAGAGCCATGAAAATATTTATTTCCGGAGGAACCGGTTTTGTTGGAACCAACCTGGCTCAATATTTTTTAGATGCTGGACACAGCGTCATTGCGACCGGAACATCTTCGAGCCATAAAAGTGTCGACCATGAAAATTTCGTTTATATTTCGGCGGATACCACCGAAAAAGGGCCCTGGCAGGATTCACTGAAAGATGTTGATGCAGTGATCAATCTTGCCGGGCGAACGATTTTCAATCGCTGGAGCGAGCGCAATAAAAAAGAAATATACAACAGCCGCGTTCTAACCACGCGCCGCCTGGTGGAGGCACTGCCGGAACATAAAAAAGTCGTGCTTTGTAGTACTTCCGCCGTGGGATATTATGGGGACAGAGGTGAAGAAATTTTAAAAGAAGATTCGATTTCTGGAAATGATTTCTTGGCGTCTGTTTCCGTTGACTGGGAAAAAGAAGCATTTTTGGCGGAAAAAAGAGGTGCCAGAGTTGCGGTCATGCGCTTTAGTGTTGTTCTCGGGAAAAACGGCGGTGCTTTGGCAAAAATGATTCCGGCGTTTAAAACCTTTGCCGGGGGACCCTTGGGAAGCGGAGACCAGTGGTTCCCGTGGATTCATATGGATGATCTCATTTCAGCAATTCTGTTTATTTTAAAGAATCAGGATATCAGCGGACCTGTGAATTGTTGTGCACCGAATCCCGTCAGGAATCGTGATTTTGCAAAAGCGCTCGGCAAGGTGATCGGAAGGCCGTCTTTCATGAGAACACCATCTTTTGTGATCCGGACCGTTTTGGGTCAGATGGGAACAGCTTTGCTGAGCAGCCAGCGAGCGGTTCCCGACGTGCTGTTAAAGCACGGGTTTATATTTCAATATCCGAATGTTGAAAAAGCGCTTCGTAACTTGATAAAATAAATATGCAATTCTTTCTCAATCCGGGTTAAAGGTCATAGAGCGTTTCATCCTTAAAGGGTTCTTTCCGTGTTGTTTTGGCGCGGATTGTTTTTTTGCCGGCCAGGGAAAACGGGTCTTCTTCTTCCAGGATATTACCCAGTTCGGATTCAACTTGTTCGGGATCCTCACCTTTTTCCATCCGTCTTAACGCTTCATTCATGCCGTCTCCGAGCTTAATTCCGGTCATATCGGTTAGTTTTCTCATCAGATTGGCCGCCTGTTTCGGATTGTCTTCGTTGATGTTTTCCGCTTCACCGGCCAACATCTGCATGGCCCGTTCCATTTGACTGTCGTCAAAAGGAAGATTCTCAAGATCACCGTCTTCTTTAGCCCTTCCGGTAAAGGCAACCCGGGATATTTGTCTCGACAGGGTCTTTGTTTTGCATTTCGGGCACTTGGGTTTTTTGGTTGTATTGACGGTTTTGGAAAAAAAGTTGAACAACGTGTTGCAATCCCCGCAATAAAACTCGTAGATGGGCATAATATCACCTCATTTAGTTGGTCATGAAAAACCTGCGTCTCTGAGCCAGATTAAGTATAGATGGCTCAGCCTGAAGAATTGATTAAAAAGTTTCTTTCTTGTTAACCCGTTTGCCGGTTAGCCAGTTGGCCGGTATTAAACTGCGGGCGAACCGGCATAACGGGCCAACGGGCACAACCTTTATACCCTTGTACAGTTTCAATTAAAACATGACCTTTCAGGAGCAAATCAAAGCCTATTTCTCTCTGCTGGTTGTTACTGTTGTTTCTGACGCTTTTTTTGTATTTTCGCCCATGTATCCCGCAATGTCACCGTGCGATTGAATACCGGGGCGTTTTCGGAAGCATCTTCCGAATCGACACAAAAATATCCGAGTCTTTCGAATTGGTACCTGGATCCTGGCAATGAACCTGCCAGGCTGGGTTCCACAAGAAAAGGAGTTATTTTCAGAGAATTTGGATTCAAATATGTTTTAAAATCAATATCCTTTTCTTCGCCGGGATTTTCCTTTGTAAAGAGATGATCATACAGGCGGGCCTCGGCCTCGATGGCATGCGTCGCCGAAACCCAGTGAAGTGTCGCTTTCACCTTCCGCCCATCCGGCGATGACCCGCCGCGCGTATTCGGGTCATAGGTGCAATGCAGTTCAATGATCCGGCCGGTATTTTCATCTTTAACAACGTTTACACAGGTGATATAGTATGCGTATCTCAGCCGCACTTCACGGCCGGGGGCCAAGCGGAAGAACTTTTTTGGCGGATCTTCCAGAAAGTCATCCTGTTCAATGTAAATAATCCGTGAGAAAGGGATTTTTCGAGTCCCCATCGATAAATCTTCGGGGTTGTTCAGAGCGTCGAGCTCTTCAACCCGATCTTCTGGAAAATTATCGATTACCATCCTCAGGGGCCGCAAAATTCCCATAACCCGAGGCGCACGTTTGTTCAGGTCTTCTCTGATGCTAAATTCAAGCAATGCGATGTCGACCATACTGTCCCTCCGGGCTACGCCGATGCGTTCACAAAAGTTCCGAATCGATTCCGACGTATAACCGCGTCGACGGAGTCCACTGATTGTCGGCATTCGTGGATCGTCCCATCCGTCCACATGTTCTCCTTCCACCAATTCCACAAGCTTTCGTTTACTCAATACCGTATAGCTGAGATTAAGACGCGCAAACTCGATTTGCCTGGGATGGCAATCGACGTTGAGTGTATCGAGGATCCAGTCATACAATTCTCGATTGTTTTCAAATTCAAGCGTGCAGAGAGAATGCGTAATTCTCTCGATGGAATCCGAAAGACAGTGCGTGAAATCATACATGGGATAAATACACCATTTATCACCCGTTCTATGATGAGGCATTCGTCGGATTCGATACAGCGTGGGATCGCGCATAACAATATTGGGTGAAGCCATATTGATCTTGGCGCGAAGCACATGAGCGCCGTCTTCGAATTCACCGGCCCGCATCCGCTTGAACAAATCCAGATTTTCTTCCACAGACCGTGAACGAAAAGGACTTTCGGTTCCGGGTTCGGTCAACGTTCCCCGAGTGTTCCTTATTTCTTCGGCATTTAGGCTGCAAACATAGGCTTTGCCCATTTTTATCAATTGGACGGCATACTCATAGAGTTGTTCGAAATAATCGGATGCATAGAAAAGACGATCTTCCCAATCAAATCCCAGCCACCGAACATCTTCTTTTATGGATTCAACGTATTCGATATCTTCCTTACTGGGATTTGTATCATCGAATCTCAAATTGCAGGTCCCCCCCTTGTTCTCTTTGGCAATGCCGAAATTAAGACAGATGGATTTTGCATGTCCGATGTGAAGATAACCGTTCGGTTCCGGCGGGAATCGGGTGGCAACGCGGCCGTTGTTTTTATTATTTTTTAAATCTTCGGCAATAATATTCCGGATAAAATCTGAAGCAGCGGTGGACTCTGTTTTTGACATATTTTAAGCTCCAATTTTTGGCTTTATGGCGTCAGTTAACTATTGTCCATAACAAATCACGAATTCCAATGTTTCTTAAAACGTGTCGGTGCATTGCGAAGCCGGTCCACCACGCGGCGCTGACCGATGGTGATCAAAATATCAAAAATCCCCGGGCCGGCCAGTTGGCCGGTGACAGCGGTTCGAATGCCGTTGATTAGCACACCGGGTTTAATATCGAGAGTTTGGGCCATTTCCCGAATAATATTCTCGGCTTCAAAACCCGTAAAATGTTCTATCTTTTCCAGGCGGTCAGCCAGCATCGGAAGCCATTTTTTAAGCTGTGGGTGCTTGACGATATTCTTTTTCAAGGCCCTGTCTTCGACGGCGAAATCGTCTGAAAAGTATGCCCGGCCTCGCGTGGCGAAATCGGTGGTCAAATGAAACCGGCTTCGAATCAGCTCAATGGTATCCAGAAACCATTTGCGCTGGGTATTTTCATATGCCGGGTCCCAGATGTCCGCTTTTTCCAGTTCGGTTCGAACATAAGGTTCGATTTGATCTACGGGCATGGTTCTCAAGTAGTGGGCATTAATGCTGATGGCTTTCGGGTCCGTAAAATATTTTGGATCGTTCTTGTTTACATTAAAGATGGAATTTGCGCGACTGATTCCTTCAAGAGAGAATGCTTCGACCAATTCCGCTTTGGAAAAGATTTCTCTTGATTCGGGCGTTGCCCAACCCAGCAGAACCAGGAAATTTAAAAATGCCCATGGCAAAAAACCGTGTTCTTTGTAAAAATGAACCGCAACCAGTTCACCATGTTTTCGTTTTGAGATTTTGGCCTTTTTAGGGTCCAGGGTGAGCGACATGTGGGCAAATCGAGGTACCGGCGCTCCAAGGGCCTGATAGATCAAAATCTGCCGGTGGGTATTCGATAATCCGTCCTGGCCGCGATTTACGTGGGTTTTGCCATCCGGGTTGTCATCGACGGTATTTGAATGAAGTTAAATGGGCTGAGCGTTGGTTCGGATATTAACTAAATATT
>JARRRC010000101.1:0-6946 GCA_037381105.1 Desulfobacterales bacterium | reverse complement strand
GAAACCACTTCTACGAATGATCTCACTGAAGGAGACCGCTGATGAGTCCCCGTTATCGTTTTAGCCGAATGGAAGTGGCCGGCTCCCTGGGTGATCTGGGAACCCTGCTCCCCATCGCCATCGGAATGATCCTCATCAACGGTTTGAGCCCCATGGGCATGTTTTTCTCCATCGGTGTTTATTATATTTTATCCGGCGTGTATTACGGCATTACGGTCCCGGTCCAGCCCATGAAAGTCATCGGTGCATATGCCATTGCAACAGCAATGGCCCCGTCTCAAATTCTGGCCTCGGCTGCCTTGATGGGTGTGTTTCTTTTGATCATCGGGGGAACCAATGCCATCACCCTTATCGGCAAATATACCCCGAAGCCGGTTGTCAGAGGCGTGCAGCTTTCAACCGGCACTCTTTTAATGGCCCAAGGCGTCAAGTTCATGGTCGGTTCCTCAACATTTCAGATCATGCACCGCATGGCGGAACCTTATTTAACGCTGCAATATATCGGACCGATACCCATCGGCATCATTATCGGAATTATCGGGGGCATATTAACCCTTTTGCTGCTTGAAAACAGGAAGTTTCCGGCCGGGCTTGTCGTGATATTAGGAGGTGTTTTACTGGGATTGGTTTTAGGAACACACAAAGGGCTGAATCAGCTTAACATCGGCATAAATTTCCCCAAATGGATGCCCTTCGGTTTGCCGGCCGCCGCTGACTTTACATTCGCATTTTTTGCTTTGGCACTTCCGCAACTTCCCATGACGTTAGGGAACGCCGTTATCGCCAATGCAGATCTGTCTTATGAATATTTTGGAGATGATTCCCAAAAAGTCACCTACCGTGCCTTGACCATCAGCATGGCATTGGCCAATTTACTGAGCTTCGTGGTGGGCGGTATGCCCCTTTGCCACGGCGCCGGAGGATTGGCAGCGCATTACCGGTTCGGCGCACGCACCGCGGGTTCCAATTTGATGATCGGAATGCTGTTTCTGGCCCTTGCCTTTTTTCTCGGGGTTCATTCCCTTTCGGTGCTATACCTTTTACCCATGGCGATCTTAGGGGTACTGCTGATCTTTGCCGGAGGACAACTGGCCTTGACCGTCATCGACATCAAAGCCCGGAAGGATCTGTTTGTTTCGCTGCTGATTTTAGGGATTACGCTGGCTTCAAATCTGGCAATCGGATTTGTGGTGGGAATAGTAGTGGCTTATGCGTTAAAATCTGAAAGGCTGAATGTGTAACCGTGCAAATATAAAATTATAGAAAACTCGGGAGAATCTTATCTTTTTATGATCCATAAAATTATAGGAACCAGTATCGCTATAATAATAATGAAGCCTGGAATCGACAGATAAGGCTGATACCACGGGCCGCCTTTAAAACGCGCTTTTTTAACTTCCGAAAGAAACCAGTTCCCCACCAGTATGGCTGCCACCAGCGGGGCGATGATTTTTGCAATTATTGTTAGCGTCGACACGTTTCACCTTTACTAAAAGATAAGATAGGGCTTCGCTTAAAACCCCGACCTCTCAGTTATCTGGCCATCAAGTGATTGACCGCACCTTCGAGACCGTCCAGCGTGAGTTCGAACATGGGAAAAATCTGCTGAATGCTGGTAATCGTCGTTATCCGGCCCCATTGTTGTGAAGGCACCGGGTTCAACCATACACTGAGGGGAAACGTTTGGGCCAAAAACTTGAGCTGTTCGATACTCGGTTTTCCGCTTCTTTCCTCCACATGGATGGAGCCATCCGCCGCCATCAGCTCATAGGGTGCCATGCTCCCGTCCCCCACCATGATGAGACGGGTCTGGGGATCAAAGGAGATAAAATCTTCGACCCTGAAAGGCTTGTTGATTCTGGCCGGATCCTCCCAAACAAAATCATAGACCGTGTTGTGAAAAAAATATGTTTTAAGGTACTTAAATTGATCCCGGGCATAGTCGAAAAGCGTCTGAACAACCGGAATATAAGGGTCCATCGACCATCCGCCGTTATCAATGGCTAATATGACTTTGATGCGGTCCTTTAGACGCCTTGAAAAAACGATCTCGATTTCGCCCCCGTTTTTCATGGTCTGATAAATGGTTTCATCAATATTGACCTCTGTTTTGGGACCTGCGGGGACCATGTTGCGGAGCCGCTTCAAGGCTTCACCCATCATGTCCTGAGTTAAAAGGCCTCTTCGGGAATAGTCTTTGTATCTTCTCTCCATGGCGACTTTAACGGCGGATTTGTTGCGGGATACTCCCCCCACGCGCATGCCCTCCGGGTGGTATCCGGAATGGCCCACCGGTGAAGTGCCGCCGGTTCCGATCCACGTTCTCCCACCCACATGCCTTCCTTTTTGATCTGCAAGTCGTTTTTTGAAATATTCGATCAGCTCTTCCGGGGTCAGATCAATGATATCCGACACGTCCATCTCAAGAGCGGCCGCAAGAGATACCGGGTCTTCCAGCCACCCCTCCAGTAGCACCCTGGTAACCTCATCGAGCATCAGCCCCTCAAATTCAGACATCTCGGCATCCTGAAAGCGATGGGCAAAAATTTGATCGTAGCGATCAAAATATCGTTCACTCTTAATTAAAATGGCCCGGGCGGCAGTGTAAAACGTGTCCATGGAATTGATCAGACCCATGTCCAGCGCTTTTTGAAGCGTCAAAAAAGATGTGGGACTGACCGGAATTCCGGCATTTTTTAACTGGTAGAAGAAATCGATAAACATGCTTGTTGCTAAAATGGGCCGCGGGCATTTGTAACATCCGCGGCTTTTTTATAATCCTGGCTTTTTTTGAACAATACCCCCAAAAACGGAACATCCCCTTTGGCCAGTAATTCGGGATTATAATCCGGGTCGCTTTTAAGTGCCCGGATCCAGTTAATCAGTTCTCGAGTCGCAGGCTTTTTTTCAACGGCATCTATTTTACGCAGCTTGTAAAACGCGGCGACGGCATTTTCCATGAGGTGTCTTTCGATATCCGGGAAGTGAACCTGAATAATCTTTCGCATCATTTCCGGATCCGGGAAAGCGATATGATGAAAATTGCATCTTCCCAGAAACGGGTCCGACAGATCCTTTTTGGCATTGGAGGTAATAATGATGACCGGCCGGAATATGGCGCTGACAGTCCTGTCGATTTCAATAATGTCAAACTCCATCTGATCCAGAACATCG
Source organism: Desulfobacterales bacterium (assembly GCA_037381105.1). GTDB lineage: Bacteria > Desulfobacterota > Desulfobacteria > Desulfobacterales > UBA11574 > UBA11574. The sequence goes on along the minus strand of JARRRC010000101.1, from coordinate 3,772 downwards.
AGCATATCGTCCTGGAAATCGGTATCGGCCTTGTCGATCTCATCGATCAAAAGCACGGTCCTTACCTTTGAAGTAAAGGCCTGGCCGATCTTGCCCATTTTTATATAATCTTCGATATTGCTGACGTCCCGCTGTGAATCGCCGAAACGACTGTCATTCAAACGTGTCAGCGTGTCATATTGGTACAGAGCGTCCACCAGTTTCATACTCGATTTGACATTGAGCACAATAAGGGGCATGTTCAGACTTTCCGCAATGGCATGGGCCAGCATGGTTTTACCGGTGCCGGGCTCCCCTTTTAGCAATAACGGCATCTCAAGGGCCATGGATACGTTGACGATGCCGGCCAGCTCATCATCCAGAACATACCGGCTGGCGCCTGAAAATTTTTCATTTTGATGTTTTGCCATATGTTAACCTTTTGTAAATTGGTCGTGAAATTGCAAATATAGATCCACGAAAATAAAGTTTTATTTCGTGTTTTCCAGCCTGCCCCGGCAAATGCTTTTCAGCAACTACCGGGGCAGAGCTCACATTATCATATCGCTATTAGGGGTTTTTTTCAACCCCGTGGGATTAGGAAATACCTAGGAAGTTGGAATAGGCGTGTTTGGCCAGCCACTGAAACGAATATAAGAAAGAGCTTGAATAGTGGTTAACCTGGAAATTGCAGGTGGAAAGACACTGCGGGCTGCAACTTTGCTTTTTTTCAATAAGTCTGTGTGGTTGAAACTTGGGGCCATCGTAAATATTTCCCCAGTCTTCGTCGGATCCGTATAGCTCAAAACACGGCGCAAAACTGCCGTCTAATCGAATCACCATGGAAAACTTCCCGGCCTGACACGGCCAGGAGGGGAGCTTGTGGCGAATGAACGGCTTCATCGCACGAAGATGCTCCACGGAGTTCACCATCACATACCCTTCAAGATTTTTTTCAATCAACCAGTCGACAAGCTCATCAACCGCCTGAAACTCCGCCCGAGTTATCCAGGCTCCGTCATGACGATGCCGGAAATCGTCATATTCGATTGGAGGAGGTTCATTGATATGATAATCCGTTGCAATGCCGTGCGCATGCGCGATTTCAGTGAGTGCCTTGACGTCTTCTGTGTTGTTTTGGGTAATGTTGATGTTAAAAAAAGTGATGTATTGATATTTATTTTGCTGTTGCACCAAGTATTCGAACTGTGACTTTATCCGATTAAAGTATTTTGGTATTCCTTGATACCGATTCATAGCATCCACCGCAAGATTGATGACAGAGACGCCGGCCTCGCCGATCTCATCGATAAACGCCTCGTCCATAAGGATGCCGTTGGTGGGAAGATATACAAAAAATCCATTTTCTACGGCATAGCGGGTCAGTTCTATAATAAAGTCTTTGCGAATCAGGGGTTCTCCCCCCATATATGCGAGAACCCTGCAGCCTACGGATTTAAGATAATTTACAGCGTCTTTTGCCGTGTCCATCGTCATGCCCGGTATGTTCTGCCCCCTGCTATAACAGTAGTGACAGTTGAGATTGCAGTTGAGATCCGTATACAGGAAAGAAAGAAGCGGTCTGAATTTTTTGGGTTGAATTTTTCCTTTTACAAATGGAACAAACCAGCTTCGATACGCCCTGGTAAAATTCGAAAGGTCATAATTCCGGCTACGGGTTTTCTTGTAAATATGATTATTTGCGGGTTTGAATTTAGATCGGCTGTCAGAGGACTGCCATGAATTTAATCGATCGAGCATATTTTCACCTCCGTTTTCTCCCAGCAATCCCGGAGTTTTTAAAGCAGCAATAATTTTTTTAACTTATTTTATTATGATAACTTCGTTCGAAATTATCCATAGGGACACACACTTATTTTACTAGGTAAATATCCTGTTTCGTAGGAATTTTTCCCCTAAATTTGAATGCTGTCTTAGAAATTATGCGGACCAATGAATGCCTCACACATATGATAGATTCGGACTGAATTCGATGATAATGCCTGGCGGTGTAATGGCGCGTTAACGTTCCCCCACCTAACGTTTTGTTCTTGCAAAACATCACATCTGTGGTATGAAATTATAATTTAACCGTATCGACATAAATAAAGTAATGTTGGTGAATACTTGGTATCAACTTTAAACCGGAAAGGAGGTACGAAGAATGAAAGCGATTAAGATAGTTGTGGCAGTTGTATTGGCGCTTCTGATGGTTACCGCCGGCATGGCCGTTGCGGGCACGCTTCAGGATGTTCAGAAAAACGGTTTCCTCAAGGCCGGCGTCAACGGCGGTGTTTTTGGTTTCAGCATGCCGGATGAAAAAGGCGTGTGGAAAGGCCTGGATGTGGATACGGCCAAGGCCATCGCAGCCGCGGTCTTCGGCGATGCAAACAAGATTAAATATGTTCCGCTGACCGCCGTCCAGCGCCTGCCTGCCCTTCAGTCCAAAGAAATTGACGTTCTTTGCCGAAATACCACCCAGACGCTGACCCGAGAAGCCGCAAACGGTCTGCTTTTCGCTCATGTCAACTTTTACGACGGTCAGGGGTTTTTAGTGCCGAAAAAATTGGGCATAAAAAGTGCCAAGGAGCTGTCCGGCGCCACCGTGTGTGTCCTGCCGGGAACCACCACGGAAATGAACGCAGCGGACTTTTTTCGAAAAAATGCGATGAAATGGAAGCCGGTGGTCATCGAGTCCACCACCGAACTTTCCAAAGCGTTTTTTGCCGGTCGCTGCGACGTTCTGACCTCCGATTCCTCTCAATTGGCGGCTCACCGGTCCGTGGCTCCCAATCCCAAAGACTATGTATTGCTCCCTGAAATTATCTCCAAAGAACCATTGGCGCCGGTGGTGCGCCAGGGCGACGACAAGTGGTACGATGTCGTCAACTGGACGGTTATGGCCCTGATCCAGGCAGAGGAATTCGGCATTACATCCAAAAATGTCGATGAGATGCTCAAGAGCAAAGATCCCGAAATTCAGCGCTTTTTGGGCGTTAGCCCGGGCCTGGGTAAAGATCTGGGACTGGACGATAAGTGGACGTACAACATCATCAAACAGGTGGGAAATTACGGCGAAATCTTCGAGCGCAATGTTGGTGTCAACACCCCCCTTGGTCTGGAACGCGGTTTGAATGCCCTGTGGACCCACGGCGGTTTGATGTACTCCGCTCCTTTCAGATAATAGATGATCAAAAGGTGCCCTTTTCAGGGCACCTTTTTTGTATGTCATTTCCAGACGTTATTTTTTCGATGTTTTGGAAATAAAATGACCCATGCCGTTTTATAATTGTGAAAAATACCGCATCTGAAAAAGTTCCATTTTGGCTCGACCCCAAAAAGAGAGCGATTTTTTTCCAGTTGATAACCCTTTGCATTGTGGGATTGCTGGCCTATTATCTCATCTCCAATACGATTCATAATCTTAAAAGACAAAACATTGCCACCGGACTCGGTTTTCTCCATAAGGAATCCTCTTTTGAAATCGGCGAATCCCTGATCCGTTATTCTGCGGCCAGTTCTTATGGCCGAGCGCTCATCGTCGGTGCGTTGAACACCTTATACGTCTCTTCTATCGGCATTATCATTACGGTAATATTGGGTACTTTTATCGGCGTGGCCCGGCTCTCCTCCAACTGGTTGGTATCCAAACTGGCGGCGATTTACATTGAACTGTTCCAGGATATACCGGTGCTGTTGCAATTGTTTTTCTGGTATGCCATTTTTTACGAAACCCTGCCCTCTCCCCGGCAGGCCCTTCATCCCCTGCCAGGGGTCTTTATTTGCAATCGGG
>JARRRC010000100.1:0-6990 GCA_037381105.1 Desulfobacterales bacterium | reverse complement strand
CTCCTGCAAATAAGTACAGAAAAGGTTTTGAAACCACTTCTAACGATTTATTCATGATCCATAATTAAAGCGACGATTCACAATCTTGTCAAGAAGATAAGAGGAACAGAGGCTAAGCTATTGACAAATTGAAAGTTTAATGAATTAATACCGTTACTCAAGGTTGACGGTTTTCGATAGAATAAGATGTTGCGTTCAACACAGGTGCTTATTTTTCTCTCTCCAAAGGAGCAGTTTATGAAAAAGAAATGCGAATTGAAAAGTTCAGACCTCAGGTCGACCTGCGATCCGAAAATGTTCACCTTCAAAAATACTTCGGAAGTCAACCCATTGGACAAGGTTATCGGTCAGGAACGGGCCGTACAGGCGATCGAGTTCGGTCTGAACATGAAAAGCCCGGGATATAATATGTTCGTGACAGGGATTGAAGGCACAGGAAAATCGACCATCATCAAAGACATCGTTCAGCAGTATGCCAAAAAATTACCCACTCCGTCGGACTGGTGTATGGTCAATAATTTCAAAGATGAATATCGTCCCAAGGCCATTTCCGTACCCGAAAGGAAAGCTACCCGATTTTCCAAAACCATGAGCAAATTAATCGATGATCTGAAAAAAGAACTCCCAAAAGCCTTTGAACATGAATCCTATCACCAAAGACAATCCGAAATACAAAAAGTATATACGGATCAGCAAAAGGATATTATAAAAAAACTCGAAGCATCCGCATCGGAACACAGTATTCATATCAACAGAACAAAAACCGGTTATCAAACCATTCCCATCGTGAAAGACAAGCCGATCTCTCCGGAAGAGTTCCTCGCCCTTCCAAAGGAAACTCAGGCTAAAATCGAAGAAAATATCAGCCTCATTCAGTCCGAGGTCGACACCACAATTCGTGAACTCAATAAAATCAATCAGGCGATGAGTGCACAAATTGAAAAACTGATGGAGGAAATAGCCCTGTTTGTCGTAAAACAGCGCATAGACGTCATCAGGGATGAACACAAAGCCTGCAAAGATATTTTGACATATTTAGATGAGGTTCAGTCCGACATCCTTGAAAACGTGCAGGATTTTATTGCTTCCAGTGAGTCCAAATTACCGATCGAAGGAATCATGTTTCCAGCCGCCAAACCCTCATTCTTGCGTTATCAAATCAATGTCCTTGTGGACCAAAAGGATTTAAAAGGGGCACCGGTTATTTTTGAGACCAATCCCACCTATCAAAATGTTTTCGGGCAAATTGAAAAAAGAGCGTATATGGGGACGGTGACCACGGACTTTACCATGGTTCAGGCAGGATCGCTGTTAAGGGCCAACGGCGGCTATCTGATCATGGAAATCGAATCAATTCTCATGAATCCGTTTGTATGGGAAGCCCTCAAGCGGGCGCTTCAAAATAAACGGCTGTTTATTGAAGATGTGACATCAACAATGGGATTCGGGACAGCATCCCTGCGCCCGGAACCGATTCCACTTGAAGTCAAGGTGGTTTTATTGGGCAGTTATCACCTTTTCCATCTGCTCCAAAACTACGATTCAAAATTCAATAAAATATTCAAGGTGCGAGCGGACTTTGATCATGAGGTTGTAAAAAATAATGTTACCATTCAAAATTATGCACGCTTTATCGCCCGGGCCTGCAAAGAAGAGGATCTTTTGCCGCTGACACCAAAAGGCGTTGCCGCCATTGTAGAATACGGGGAAAAATATATCTCCAATAAACACAAGCTTTCCATCAGGTTTGGCCCCATTACGGGTATTTTAAGGGAGGCCGATTACTGGGCTCGGAAACGCAACAGCAGACAGGTGACGGACAAGGATGTCATCCAGGCATTCACTGAATATAGATTTCGTTATAATCTTTATGAAGAAAAAATCCATGAATCTTATGTGGACAATACGATTATGATCGACGTTGAGGGAGATGAAATCGGCCAGGTAAACGCCCTGGCCGTTTTCCAAATCGGTGACATTTCATTTGGACGCCCCTCTCGAATCACGGCGGAAACATACATGGGCAAGCAAGGTGTCATTAATATCGAACGTGAAGCCAAGCTCAGCGGAAAAACTCATGATAAAGGCGTCCTAATCCTTTCCGGGTATTTGGGCCGAACCTTTGCCCAAAACTATCCGCTCAACTTATCCATCAGCATCACGTTCGAGCAGAGTTACGGCGGAATAGACGGGGACAGTGCTTCATCCACAGAATTGTATGCCATTATCTCAAGCCTTTCCGGCATCCCCATCCACCAGGGAATTGCAGTAACCGGTTCCGTGAATCAAAAAGGAAAAATTCAGGCCATCGGCGGTGTGAACCAGAAAATTGAAGGTTTCTTCGATGTTTGCAAAACCAAAGGGCTTACCGGCAAACAAGGGGTTCTCATTCCCCGGGCCAATGTTAAAAATCTTATGTTGAAAAAGGAGGTTATCGATGCCGTAAAAACCGGAAAATTTCATATCTATCAAGTTTCTACGGTTGAAGAGGGTATCGAGATCTTAACCGGTGTCCCGGCGGGAGTGCCGGATGAAAACGGCTATTACCCCGATGATACTATTTTTGGAAAAGTACAGGCAAAACTGAAACGTTATTTAGAGCGTTCATTCGAGTTGAAAAAACAATTTGAAACGCAAAACGACATCAGCGAATAGCGATTTGGAACATTGCCGCTTTAGTTATAACTCAAGTTTCGCACCCTGAAATAGCTAAAAAGTCTCTGATACCGCAGGCCAAAAGAAATTTTTCAAGGTAAAATATTTCTCTTTCGCCTTATCGTACGGCGCCAATATAAAAAGTGAAGTTTATACTAAAAGTTACTTAGATATCCGTATGTTATTTATCCTATGCGCCTTTTCTCGGATTTACGAATCCCTTTTCTGTTTGACCTTCTTATTGATAGATTTTATCTTAAAAAATTTTTCCGGCCTGCTGCACGTTACCCGATTTTCTGAAAATGGAGGGTGCGAAACTTGTGTTATAATTGAATTGCCGGTGAAAAATCACGTAAGCTACTGATATAGCTCATGAATATTTTTACTACACCCCTGGAAGGACTCCTTGTCATCGAGCCGAAAATCTTTAAGGACAAACGCGGCTTTTTCATGGAGACCTACAACCAACGAAAATATATGGCGGCCGGCATCACCACAACGTTTGTCCAGGATAATCTGTCTTATTCTCTGAAACACACCATAAGGGGCCTTCACTTTCAAATCCGTCATTCACAGGCCAAATTGGTTCAATCGGTCTCCGGTGAAATCTTCGATGTCGCCGTAGATCTTCGTCCCGGATCTGCCACCTTCGGCCAATGGTCCGGTGCCCGCCTGTCTGATAAAAATGGGCGTCAGATGTATATACCGAAAGGTTTTGCCCATGGTTTCTGCGTGTTGAGCGAATTTGCGCTTTTTTCTTATAAATGTTCGGATTTTTATGCACCGGATGACGAAGGCGGAATTATCTGGTCGGACCAGGATATCGGGATTGAATGGCCGGTTGAAAATCCGATTGTCTCAGAAAAAGATAAACAGTATCCGAAGTTATCCAGCCTTGCCGCCGGGCAACTGCCATCGTTTTAAGATAGGGAACAAAATGAAAGGCTACATCCAGGTGTATACCGGAAATGGTAAGGGAAAAACAACGGCCGCTTTGGGCCTGGCAATACGGGCCGCCGGTGCCGGCCTTAAAGTGTTTATCGCCCAGTTTATTAAAATGGGCGAATACAGTGAAATTAAAGCCCTTAATAGATTTAAAGATTTGATAACGGTGGAACAGTTCGGAAGCGGCCGGTTTATAAAAGGCGCCCCTTCCGATGCAGACATCGAAGCAGCCCAAGCAGGCATCAAAAGGATCAAAAATATCCTTTCTTCGGGTCAATACCATGTGGTTATCATGGAAGAAGCAAATGTTGCCGCCGGACTCGGACTTCTAGCTGTTGAGGATCTCCTGAAAATTATGGCTGAAAAACCAGAGAACACAGAACTTGTCATCACGGGACGGGGTGCGGATTCCCGGGTGATTGAAAAAGCCGATCTGGTGACGGAAATGAAGGAGATCAAGCATTATTTCCAAAAAGGCGTGACAGCCAGAATCGGCATCGAAAAATAATCCCTGCACGTGAAATCGAACCCTCTAACCCTGAACCGTGGTTCCGTCCTATTCAACCTTATCCATCGATTTTATCGCCGATTCAAACTTTTTGCTGATCATCAGGGTCATCTCAGCCGAATCTTCGAGCAGTTGCGCCACCTCATTGTTGTTTTTCTCTTTTGCTTTTTGTGCCCAATCCCTGTATGTTTGAGCATGATCTTCATTGTGTTTGATCCAGTGTTCAAGCAGTTTGATCATTTTTTCATCAAATGATAAAGTGCTTTTGATTTCATGATTGTGGTGATGATGATGCGTCATTCATTGCCTCCTTTCGCATCAGGGTGCATATCCGAATGGGTATTGCTTTTTTCTATAAAAGGAAGAAGTATATTTACAATCAGAGCATGTAGCAGTCAAGATATAATCACCTTATGAAAATGACCTCATTTCGTTTCAAAAAGAATATCGCCATCTTATTTCTTTTGATCTTCGGGATGCTTTTGGGGGGCATGGTGGGATTTTTTATCGCCCTGACAAAAGATCTTCCACAAATTCGAAATCTTGAATCTTTCAAGCCATCATCCATTACGCGAATCTATTCCAGAGACGGTGCGCTCCTTTCAGAACTCTTTTGGGAAAAAAGGGATCCCGTCTCAATAAAGATTATCCCCGATCTTTTGAAAAAAGCCATGCTCGTCACCGAAGACCGAAGTTTTTACACGCACAGCGGTATCGATCTTAAAGGGATTTTCAGAGCCGCCTTTAGAGATATCAAGGCACGCAGATTTGTTGAGGGAGCCAGCACCATTACCCAGCAACTATCCAAAACACTCTTTCTCAAACCCCGCAAGACATTGTTGCGAAAAGCAAAAGAAGCGTTTCTTTCATTTCAGATAGAACGACGATACACGAAAGATGAAATCCTGGAACTTTATTTAAACCAGGTCTATTTCGGCAGCGGCGCTTATGGTGTCGAATCTGCCGCCAGAATATATTTCGGCAAATCCGTGAGTGACTTAAACCTGCCTGAATGTGCCTTGCTGGCAGGTCTTCCCAGGTCACCGTCCCGGTATTCCCCGCTTGTGGATGAAGATCTTGCAATAAAACGAAGAAATGTCGTTTTAAAACAATTAAAAGATACCGGCGTTATCACCTCGTCTGCTTATGATACGGCAAAAGAAATTCCTTTACATCTTGCGAAACAAGACAAAGCATCGGTCAAAGCACCTTATTTTATTGAATATGTTAAAAAGTTTCTTGAAAATACCATCGGTTCGTCGAGACTTTATAAAGAAGGTCTTACGGTCGTTACGACCCTTGACTTTAAAATGCAAAAAATAGCCGAAATAGCCGTGGAAAAAGGTCTTTCTAATCTTGAAAAACGGATGAAACGGCATGCAATAAAGAATCCCGAACCCCAATGTGCGCTCATTTCCTTAGATGTTTCGTCCGGCGAAATTCTTGCAATGGTCGGAGGCAGGGATTTTTCAAAATCCACCTTCAACAGGGCGACGAACGCCAGAAGACAACCCGGGTCTGCATTTAAACCCATTGTTTATGCCTATGCCGTTGAAAAAGGGTTTCCCCAAAATAAGATTATTCTCGACGCACCGGTGGCTTTTAATATCGGCAACCGGAAAAAATATTGGCAGCCCCAAAATTTTTCAAAAAATTATGAAGGCGAAATGACCCTTAGAAAGGCTCTGGCGCTTTCAAAAAATATTCCGGCCGTAAGACTCATCGAGGTGCTGGGTCCTTCTTCAGTGGCCGGATTCGGACACGCCATGGGTATTGAATCTCCTTTGGATCGAGATCTTTCCCTTGCCCTTGGCACATCGGAAGTGACATTGTTGGATTTGACCAAAGCCTATTCGGTTTTTCCGAATAAAGGAAAACGCATTGAACCTTACGGTGTCATGGAGGTTGTCGACAGGGCCGGACGGATGGTATGGCATGCCAAACCTCAAAAGAAAGTGGTGATCTCAAGGGCAACCGCCGCTATTATGACGGACATGCTGCGCAATGTCATTCAACACGGTACAGGCCAGAGAGCAAAGTGTATACAAGATCCCGTTGCCGGAAAAACAGGCACCACCGATGAATTTAAAGATGCCCTTTTTATCGGATTTTCTCCATCGATCACCACCGGTGTATGGGTGGGACAAGACGCGTTTACCACCATCGGCAATGGAGAAACCGGGGCTAGGTCGGCACTTCCGATTTGGATCGACTTCATGTCCGGAGCGCTTAAGAACAAACCGCTTCAATATTTCGATATTCCTGATGATATAGTCATCGTACCGATCCATCCGTCGACCGGTCGCCTTGCCGCGGATAATGCTTCTGACGCCGTCAAAGCTTTTTTTAAAAAAGGAACGGAACCGACCCCCTCATCTCCCTGAAACACTTAGGATAACCGTTTTTGATCGGAATACACCGGAAAACGCTTAAGGGGCAGGAATGCCCCTGCTGCTAAGTCATTGAAATGACCAGACACGTAGACGCCAAAGTGAAGCAGGGTAACGCACCCCGCGAATACGACGGATGAAGGATTCATGGTTGTTGACTTTCGGTTCCAAGTAAAATAAAAACCTTCTCAAGTCACTTGAATTTTGCATGAAAATTGACGGGAACAGAAAATGATCCGAAAAGCCACCATTAAAGATATAAAACCCATTCATTCACTTCTTCAGCAATACGGCCGCAAGGGTGAACTTCTGCCGCGGCCTTTGAGTGTTTTATATGATCATGTAAGGGATTTTTCGGTTTACGTCGATGATAAAGACGTCCATGTCTTAGGGTGTTGTGCATTGCAGTTTTGCTGGGATGATCTCGCGGAGATACGGTCTCTGGCAGTGCATCCGGACCATTTGGGGCAAAAAATCGGATCAAAGATTGTC
>JARRRC010000099.1:7003-9877 GCA_037381105.1 Desulfobacterales bacterium | reverse complement strand
ATTACACCGATATCCCTTATGGAATACGACCGCGGGGCCATGCTGGCGGTGAAGGGATTCGGGGCGGCCATCCTCGGCGGGCTGGGCAGTTTTCCGGGTGCGATCCTGGGCGGGCTTATTATGGGTACCATCGAATCTTTGGGTGCCGGGCTCATCAGTTCAGGATATAAGGACGCCTTTGCATTAATAGTACTGCTGGTTGTGTTATTTTTCAAACCCAGCGGTATTCTGGGAAGCATTGAGATCAGCAGGATCAAGAGGTTTTAGGAATGTTACGAATCGCCAAGCTTCCCATCGCGGTTTTTGCTCTCTTTATCCTCGCTTTTCCATGGATAGCCCACAACATCCCCCCGATCGAACACTATACCGACATCATGGTTTATGCAGGGATATACTGCCTGATAACCATGGGGTTGAGCCTGCTGATGGGATATGCCGGGCAGATATCCATCGGGCATGCGGCCTTTTACGGCATCGGGGCCTATACTTCCGCAATTTTGACGGCGCATTATGGTTTAAACCCCTGGTTATGTATGGTCATCGGCATGATCGTATCGGCGTTGGTTGCTGTCCTGGTGGGGGCTCCTTCTCTCAAACTGAGAGGTCATTATCTGGCCATGGCAACCCTTGCCTTCGGAATTATCGTATATATCATCTTCAATGAAGAGACGGCCTGGACCGGCGGCCCGGACGGCATGACCGGCATTCCGGGATTGAACCTGTTTGCTTTCACGTTTGATTCCGTTGAAAAATATTATTATCTGGTGTGGGGTTTTGTGTTTGTGGCCTTTATCTTTACCGTCAATTTAATTCAATCAGGGACCGGACGAGCCCTAAGGGCCATCCATGTCAGTGAGCCGGCGGCTGGCGCCATGGGCGTGGATATTTCACGGTATAAAATACTGGTGTTTGTCTATTCGGCTGTTTTGGCTTCCGTGGCAGGAAGTCTTTACGCACATTATCTTAATTTTATCAATCCGTCCACCTTTGATCTTTTCTTTTCAATCAAACTTCTGATCATGATTGCGCTGGGGGGAATGTACAACATCTGGGGAGCGATCATCGGCGCCGGTCTGATTACATTTTTAAGCTATGAATGGCTGCATTTTTTTGAAGAATTCGAGGTTGTCGTATACGGGGCCATTCTGCTTCTGGTAACCATTTTTTTACCCAAGGGACTGGTGGGAACGCCGGAAATCGTAAAGGGATGGTTTAGGAAATAACCGTTCGATGAATTTCATTGGAGAAGAAAATATTCTGGAAGTCAATCGCCTGGTTGTGGCCTTTGGCGGATTAATGGCCTTAAGTCATCTCAGCTTCAAGGTAAAAAGAGGAATGATCAAGGCGGTTATCGGCCCCAACGGCGCCGGGAAGACAACCCTTTTCAATATCATTACCGGATCTTTTCCGCCCACTCAAGGATCGATAACATTCAAGGGTATGCCCATCGAACATCTCAAAGCCCACAAAATCGCCCGGCGAGGCGTCTCCAGGACGTTTCAAACAGTGGAGCTGTTCGGAAATATGACGGTTCTGGAAAATGTGATGCTGGGATGTCATACCCGATTTCGGACTTCTTTTCTGGCTTCGGGTTTAAGACTGCCTGCGGCCCGGCAAAAAGAAGCCGAAATACAGGAAAAGGCCATGAAGATCCTAAAATTTATCGGTCTTGCCGACAAGTTCAAAGAGCCTGCAGGCAGCCTTCCCCTTGGAGAGCAGAAAATACTCGAGATCGGACGGGCTCTGGCATCGGATCCTGAGCTGATTTGTCTGGATGAACCCGCAGCCGGTCTGAATGAAACCGAAACTTACGTGGCCTCTTCTTTGATCCGCGCCATCAATGCAAAAGGGATCACCGTTTTGCTGGTTGAGCATGACATGAAGGTCATCATGAACATTTCCGATGAGATTGTGGTGTTGAACTACGGCCAGAAGATTGCCGAAGGATCTCCACGGGAGATTCAGAATAACCCCAGGGTTATTGAAGCGTATTTAGGAAGCGGGGTTTGAACATGCTGGTTGTTGAGGGCTTAAATGCTGCGTATGACAGTATCCGGGTGCTGAAAAATGTCTCCATCAAAGTGCCGAAAGGAAAGGTGGTTTCCATTATCGGGGCAAACGGGGCCGGCAAATCGACCCTGCTGAAGTCGATCTCCGGTTTGATGAAAATCAATAAGGGAAGTGTTTTTTATAAAGACAAGGATATTGGAGGAATGCCCGCCAACCGGATCGTGGGGTTGGGGATATCCCAGGTGCCGGAGGGACGGCAGATTTTTGCCCATCTGAGCGTTTTGGACAATATTCATCTCGGAGCATATCTCTATTTTAAACGCAACAATCGCATTGAGATCAACGAACGCATTCATCGCATTTACGAGATCTTCCCCGTCCTTGAAACACGCTCCAAACAGATCGCCGGGACCCTGTCCGGCGGCGAGCAGCAGATGCTGGCCATTGCCCGCGCCCTGATGGCCCGGCCGGAACTGCTTCTTCTGGACGAGCCTTCCATGGGGATTGCGCCGCTGGTCGTGCGCGAAATTTTTAATGTCATCGAAAGGCTCAATAAATCCGGAACCACGATTCTATTGGTGGAGCAAAATGCGCGGGCGGCCCTGAAAGTGGCCCATTACTCTTATGTGCTGGAGAGGGGAGAGATCGCAATGGAAGGTCTGGCCGAAGAGTTGCTGGATAATCCCAAGGTGAAGGAGGTGTATCTTGGCGGCTAATCAACCCAAACTGAGCGTTTCAAATTTTAATTTAGCCTTTCGCCAACTCAGCGGCATGGCCGCGTTTCATAAAATCGTTACACGATGTTATATACATAACCAAAAGGCTGAGATAAAAACATGGACCCAGAGGAATTGAACAACAACC
>JARRRC010000099.1:0-6993 GCA_037381105.1 Desulfobacterales bacterium | reverse complement strand
CTTTGGTGGGCATCGGCGTGTTCTACAGGATACCCCAGGTCATGCCCAAAATCGAAAAGATCCAGCAGTTTTCTTCGATGATGGGCTTTATCCGTTTCAGTTTCTATCTGCTGGGCCTTCTGCTCATCGGAGGCGGATTGAAAAAGATTTATGAGAATTATAAGAAATTGTGACGTGTGAAAAGTATGATCACTTCTAAAAAGATTCCCGATTCACCCAGACATTTTCCGCTATAAATTTGATTATCTTTTTTAAAAGATATCAGAATCATCCTCAAATCCCGTCCCTGTAATACTATAAGATCTTGTGTAGGATTATAAACACCTATGATCGAAACGGATTCATATCAGAATTAAAGTTTTTTTCTAATCCGTCGATATAATATAAGATAACATCCCGATGAGAAATAAAAAGTCTGAGCCTGAATATCTCAACAGCCTGATTCGTTTATAAGGTGCAGGTTTTATGATAAATTCTGAATGGAGTTAATCCGCAAACGGGATGGCAGTGGGGGATAAATGGAGCCTGTGACAAGCGCCCGTCGAATTCTGATTATTGATGACAGTGCCGTGTTCCGAACCTGCATGAAAAAAATTCTGGAGTCAAAGCATAACGAAATCATTTTGGCTCAGGACGGGCAAGAGGGCCTCGATTTGGCCCTGCGGGAAAAGTTCGATATTGTCGTCAGTGATATCGACATGCCGAAAATCAACGGCATCGAATTGTGCCGCAGTCTTAAAAATACCGCAGCGACCCAGGGAACGCCCGTCGTTATGGTCAGCACCTTTGATTCTGACATGGATGTGGACAAAGGATTCCAGGCCGGGGCGTCAGCCTACCTGTCAAAGTATGAAATACAGAGCCGTTTGTTTGAAACCGTAGAAAATGTCTTGTCCAAATCCAGGTTTAAGAGCAAGCGTCTTGTCATGGTTGTGGACGATTCCAATGTTGTCCTCCGGATTGTCGAAAAAGGCCTGGCAGAAGCCGGATTTAAGGTGATAACCGCCGAAAACGGAAAAAAAGCCCTGGATCTGCTGGATGAGATTCGGCCGGATCTGATATTGACCGATATCGAAATGCCGGATATCAACGGATTTGAGTTTTGCGTTGCGGTCCACACGAATCCCGAGATGACGTCGGTACCCATCGTTGCAATGAGTACGAAGACCGACCGCGGTTATATGAAGCGGATGCTGCAAAACGGTGCCTCGGCCTATCTTTGCAAGCCTTTTAATATCGATGAACTGGTTATCCTCGTTGAAAAGATGCTGTCGGACCAGTTTCACTTGCTGCTGATGGAAAGAGAGCGCCTGGATTCCGAACGGAACCTGATGATTGCAAGCATTACCAGCCTGGTTACCGCCCTCGAGGCCCGGGATAATTATACCAAGGGTCATTCTGAGGCGGTCGGCAAAATAGTTTCCGGAATGCTGAGTATCACCGGAGCCGGCCAAAAGGAAATCGAAACCGTTACCATCGGCGGAAGACTGCATGATATCGGAAAGATCGGCGTTCGCGATGAAATCCTTCTCAAACCCGGACGGCTGACGAGCCAGGAGTTCGCTCACATCAAAAAACATCCGGTCATCGGCGCCAATATTATAAAATCAATTCCAAGCTTTACGGATGTTATCCCGATTGTTTTATCTCATCACGAACGTCTTGACGGCAAGGGATATCCTCAGGGTCTTAAAGGAGATGACATCCATTTGTGGGCGCGGATGACTGCTGTGGCCGACACCTACCATTCTTTGACTAGCGACCGGCCTTACCGCAAAGGCATGGAGCAGGGAAAAGCACTTCAAATTATAAAAGATGCCAGCGGCACCCAGCTCTGCCCGAGTTGCGTGGATCTATTTTTCAACTGGATTGCTCAACAAGGAAAATAGCGCGCAGAAAAAGGCGGCGGCATTACTGAAGTATTTTGCATGCACAGAAAATGGTGCAATGGTGCACATTCTCCTGTGCAAATTCCCATTCGAATTTCTTCCTTGAATACTTCCGGTTCCAGACGACTCATTCTTTTTCTTAAACAATGCTTTTTTTAAATGATCTCTTAAATCCTTTTCAATTCGGCAATTGCGACGGGTTTTCGATTGAAACATCTGTTTCGAACGCGTGTGTTTTGAAATGAAGCATGCTTTTGGCATGGGTATTGCTGTGGAGTTGGGTGGTCAGAGTTCAGGGTTCAGGAAGGGCGGTTATATGATTAGGAAGGAACACGATCCTGAACACTGAACTTCGAACACTGAACACTCGTCGTTGCATTCGCTGGGACGACAAAGGACGATCATGTTGACCCAAAAAAGAATATTAAAGACGGGCGGTTTAAATCCTCGAAAACTTAAATCCGAAATCGATTACCGTAAAAATCTTCAGGATATTTGTAATAAGATCCACGCGGCCGGCAATCTGGATGGGATTCTGGTGAATCTGAAGAATGAGATCACCGAGCTTTTTGCAGCCGAAAGACTTACGGTTTATGTGGTGGACGGCAAAACCCGTGAACTGGTATCACGGTTTAAATCCGGAAATGAAATTGAAGAAATCCGGATTCCCATCTCAAACACCAGTATATCCGGATGTTCTGCTTTTAAGAAAAAACTCATCAATATAAAAAATGTGTACGATCAATCGGAATTGGCGTCCATCGATCCCGAGCTTAGATTTGATCGACGGTGGGATCAAAAAGCCGGCTTTAAAACCCTCCAGGTTTTAGCGGTTCCGATTATTTTCAAAAAGTTTCTTCTGGGCGTCATTCAACTCATCAATCGAAAAGGCGGTGGTTCCTTTACCCGGCTCGATGAACAATCTGCTTCGGAGATGGGCGATATTTTAGGGATTGCCCTGTATAATCAGAAACGGATAGCCAGGACAAATCCGGGAAAGTTCGATTATTTTCTTCAAAACCATATATTGACGCAAAAGGAACTCGACAGAGCGGTCTCAGATGCCAGAGCAGGAAAAACTTCGGTTGAATCGGTCTTAATGTCTGATTTTAAGATTTCAAAACAGGATATCGGAAAAGCTCTCAGTCAATTCTACAAAGTTCCGTTTGTGGAATATGATCCGCATATCCAGGTTCCTGATAAGCGTTTTGCGGATCTTAAAGTGGCTTTTATGCGAAAAAATGTCTGGGTTCCGTTAAAAATTGAAAATGGAAAAATCATTATTGTCATAGACAACCCCTGTGATCTTAGAAGAGTCGGCGAAATCAAGACGCTTTTTTCAAACAGGCCCATTTCATTAAGAGTGGCTTTAAAGAAGGATATCCTCGCTTTTATTCAAAGCGCTGCTCGAAAAGAAAAGAAGCTGGCTTCCAGATCGGAGATCCTGTCACGACTCAAAACCACGGAAGTGGAGACAGAAGATGAAGAATCCGTATTGTATGAAAAAGACAGTGCGATTGTTCAGCTTGTCAATAAAGTCATAATCGATGCTTATCAACAGGGGGCTTCCGATATACACATAGAGCCGTATCCGGGAAAAATGAATTCACAGATACGGATACGGGTTGACGGCGCCTGCAGATTGTTCGAAAGCATCCCTTTTACGTTGCGGGATAAAATCGTGTCACGTATTAAAATCATGGCGGATCTCGATATCGTTGAACGGCGAAAGCCCCAGGACGGTAAAATCAGATTCAGGAAATACGGGGGGCCGGACATCGAGCTTCGAGTGGCGACGATTCCGACCCAGGGCAATGTCGAAGATGTTGTTTTGCGATTACTCGATGCCGGTGAACCGCTTCCCTTGGGGAAATTAGGATTTTCAAAAAGGAACCATCAGCATTTCGTCAAATCCATCACACAGCCCCACGGTCTTGTTTTTGTATGCGGACCTACCGGTTCAGGCAAAACAACCACGCTTCATTCCGCTATGGCCTATATCAATACCACGGAGACCAAAATCTGGACCGCCGAAGATCCCGTGGAAATCAGCCAGAGAGGATTGCGGCAGGTCCAGGTCAAGCCTAAAATCGGATTTGACTTTGCGTCCGCAATGCGTGCGTTTTTAAGGTCGGATCCGGATGTTATTATGGTGGGTGAAATGAGGGACAGGGAAACAACAGCCATCGGAATAGAAGCATCTCTAACCGGTCATCTGGTCCTGTCCACCCTTCACACAAACAGTGCCCCTGAAAGTATTACCCGGCTTCTTGACATGGGAATGGATCCATTCAATTTTGCGGATGCGATCTTATGCATTCTTGCCCAGCGTCTGGTGCGCACCACATGCATCCACTGCAGAGAGCCGTATCATCTATCCAGAAACGAGTATGACGAACTGGCCCGGGAATATAGCTCCTCCGGTGAATTTGAAAAACCCATGAATATCGCGTATTCTGAGAATACGATACTCTATCGCCCGAGAGGATGCGAAAGATGCTATAATACCGGATATGCGGGGAGGATGGCGCTGCACGAGCTGTTGCTGGGAACCGATGAAATGAAAAAATTGATTCAGAAGAGTGCATCGGTAGAAGAGATAAGACGCCAGGCTGTCAGAGACGGCATGAAAACTCTGAAGCAGGACGGAATTGACAAAATTCTAAAAGGGTACTGTGATCTTTTGCAGGTCAGGAAAGTGTGTATGAAATGATGATAAACGGTTTCAAAACCTCTTCCAAACGATTTTAATCCATCGTCAGCTTGTTTGTGATTTCATAAATATTGCCGAAGGCATGACTTGACTGGTCCAGATTGATTAAGGGGACCATGTCGGAAACCATGGCCTGGATATGTTTATCATAGGATACACTGCCCAAATCCTTCGAAGATATGGTGAGGTATTTTTCAGCGACGATCTGAACAATTCGGCCGGCATTTTCTTCTTTATCGTTTCTAACCATATTGGTAATCACCGAGAGACGGACATCTCCGATTTCTTTTTTTAAAACTTCGATGATATCCTTTTCGTCCGATTCTTCGATAAACTGAAAAAGCTCTTTGATCGTTCGAATTTTGAGAACATTTTTAGGATCCATGGCAATTTTAACCAGTGTTTGAAGAGACGGGTTTTTACTGGAAAGCCGGCTTAATTTTCGATAAACAGCATTACGAACAAATATGTATGCATTTTGAATCGATGTCGGTTCAGGGGTAAGGACAATAATTTTTTTATGGGCAATAAGAAAGAAATCCAAGACATTAAAAGAAGTTCCGGCGCCGAGATCAAGCACCACATAATCCGTATCCAACCTTGACAGGTGGGTTATCAATTTAATTTTTTGGCTAAAATGAGGGTTTGCCAGGGACAGAACATCACTGGCGCCACTGATGAGGCGAAGATTTTTTTCTCCGGTTTCAACGCATATATCTTCCAATGATTCAAATTTACGTGTGATGAAATCATTCAGGGTTCTGGCCGGACTTTTAATTCCAAGCAGCGTATGGAGATTGGCCCCGCCCAGATCGACATCCATGAGCATGGTCCGTTTGCCCATCCTGGCCAGCCAGAATGCAATGATCGTGCTGACAACACTCTTTCCGGCACCACCCTTTCCGCCGCCGACTGCCCATATTTTAGGGGAAGATTTGTTTTCCGTATTCAGTTCCTCTTTCACTTGACACCTTATAGTTTTAAAATTTGAAACGCTTAGAAGTGGTTTCAAAACCCCCTCTCGGGCTCAATCTCTGTGTTGAACTGAAACGTCCAATCCTCGAAATATTCCCGATATTCCTGCGGTTGGCCGTTTCAGTTCGCCTTGACCTTAAGCCCGATTGAAGGTTTTGAAACCACTTCTAGTTTATTTTTGAGTTACTTTTCCATCAACGAATTCCATAAACTCCAGATTAGATTTTGTTCCGCTTCGGATCCGGAACAGTAGCCTTTCAATATTTCACGGTCGATATCGTTCATCTCTTTGAATTGAATTCCGATAATAGCTGTTTTTTTCCCTTCGACGGAAATCTCTTTGCCCCAGACAATATTCCCTAAAACATTGAGTTGAATAGATTCGATAGGCAGACTCATCTGCATCTTTACATTTTTTCCGGTTAAACTATCCAAACGACCGGTTTGATATTTGGCGCCAAGGACAACACAGGTGCCGCCCAGGGAAATATCGTCTGTGAATCCGGAAAGCGTTAACGGCGTTTTTCCGGTTTCGCTTTGAAAAATTTTCAGATTCACTTGCATTGGAAGTTGATGCCGGGTTGTTTTTCGAACCGTTTTTGAAAATCTTTCTTTGTCGGAATCGAAACGAAATTTACAAAGGTTCTGCACCAGAAGATCAAGGTTCGAGTGTTCTTTGCAAAGCGAGATCAACTTTATTTTGGAAATTTTGAGCAATTCAACACGGGTGATGGATTTGATATCTGATTGAGATAATTTTTCATCTGAAAACGGATAGATTTCACCAAAAATGTCGCCTTCTATAAGATTTGTCCGTGATTTTGTTTGTACATTTTCTCCGCTCCCAAAACGATGATAAATAGTCTCTTCCAGTGCGCCGGACACCACAAAACACAGCTCGCTTTCTTCATCTCCAAATTTTTTCACCATGGTATCGGCCGTGTATGTGTACGGTATGAGCTTGGTCATTAAAGCGATCATTTCTTCATATGCCAGCTTTGTGAATAACTTTTGCACCTGGAGGTCGGATGGATTGCATTCACAAAGGGCTTCATAAAAGGCCAGGCCTTCTTCCCGTAACGGTTTGGCGATTCTCCACTGGAAAATTTTTGATGCTACGGCCTGCAACGGCATACCCGCTTCAATAAAAAGTCCCGCCGATTTCTTGTATTCATCGGCGGCATTCAGTGATTTTTCTTCTATCAGTCGATCGGCAAAGACTCTATGGAGCCGCGGATCATTTGGAAAGGCTTTGATCAGGTTCTCGAACTCTTCAATGGAATCGATCGTGATAGAACCTTCGATGATGCGGTTGACAACGCTGTTTTGTTTATCAATCCAGTCGCTCATGGCTCCTCTTCCAGTGGGCGTTTTTCCAAAGGTCTATTTTTCGGTTAAAATTTTTTGTTCTTTCAA
>JARRRC010000098.1:21980-29000 GCA_037381105.1 Desulfobacterales bacterium | reverse complement strand
AATCCGGTTCTATGGCACAATCCACCAAATCAACGTCTATTCCGGCATGACGGCATGCAGCGCACAGATAGTCCAGAGATACCGGGGTCACCGGCGGCTTCATGGGATTCGGATTAACAAGAACGATTCGCATCTGTTTATTCATTATAGTTTCTATCTCAAAAACATTAAGAGGGTACATGCAGTGTATACGCAAAGGGTTGGCGGGTGTCAATAATCAAACCTGTCTTTTTGTGCCGGCCTAAATTTGTTTAACGTTGCGCTGCAAAAGGGAATCGGCGAAGATTCACCGTCTATTGACTATTTGTAAATAATGGATAGTTTTTTGATTCGAACAGGAATTCCCAACCCCGTTGAAAGATCAATGAACGGCATGATTTATGAAAAATGAAACCATAAACCAAGAAAAAGAATCGTCGCTGAAATCGATTATCCGGTCTTTTCATCATCGCAATTTTCGACTGTTTTTCAGCGGTCAAAGCATTTCTCTTGTCGGTACCTGGATGCAGCGGATCGCCCTCGGATGGCTGGTTTACCAAATGACAAACTCCGCCTTCATGCTGGGGCTTGTCGGATTTGCCGGTCAGATTCCCACATTCCTTTTGGCGTCCTTTGCAGGTGTGCTGGCCGACCGCCACAATCGGCATCGCATATTGATTACAACGCAAACCCTGGCAATGGTGCAGGCCTTTATTTTATATTTTCTTGTCCTGTTTCATCTAATTAGGATCTGGCATGTTATCGCCCTGAGCATCTTTTACGGTATAATCAATGCATTTGATATGCCCACCCGCCAATCATTCATGGTGGAAATGGTTGAAGACAAGAAGAACCTGGGCAACGCGATCGCCCTCAATTCGTCCATGGTCAATTTAGCCCGCCTGTTGGGGCCCACCGCAGCCGGGCTGCTGATTGCCGCCATTGGGGAAGGAGCCTGTTTTTTGATCAACGGCATCAGCTATATGGCGGTCATCGTCTCGTTGTTTATGATGAAGATCGAGCCAAAGAAAGCCAAGCCGCGCACCTCAAAAGTCTGGCAGGAACTCAAAGAAGGATATCGATATGCCTTAGGCTTTGCGCCCATCCGGGACGTCCTGCTGATCTTTGCTCTCGTCAATCTGGTGGGAATGCCCTATGTGGTGCTGATGCCTGTTTTTGCCAAGACAGTGCTGAATGGCGGACCCAGCGCATTGGGGTTTCTGATGGGCTGCTCGGGTCTGGGTGCCCTGGGAGGCGCCGTATATCTGGCTTCCAGGAAAAGTGTGCTGGGTCTCGGGAAATGGATACCCATTGCCGCGACTGTTTTTGGTGCGGCGCTGATCGTATTTTCATTTTCAAGGCTGTTGTATTTCTCACTGGGACTCATGGTGCTGACGGGCACCGGGCAGATGATTCTCATGGCGACGAGCAATACGCTTTTGCAGACCCTGGTCGATGATGATAAACGCGGCAGGGTCATGAGTTTCTATATCATGGCCTTTATGGGGGCAACCCCCATCGGCAGTTTGATCGCCGGTTTTCTGGCCAGTAAAATAAGCGCGACGTGGACCGTCTTTATCGGCGGGGTGATCTGCATTTGCGGCGCTGTATTTTTTGCCAAGAGGCTTCCAAAATTAAGAAAATTGGTTCGCCCCATTTATGTCAAAATGGGGATCATTCCTGAAATTGCCATGGGGATCCAGAGTGCCAGCGAATTGTCGATACATAGAAAATAACCATGCTATTCAACATCAAAAAAGATGCCGGAGCCGTATCCATCTACTGAAAGGATCGGCCTTTACATTTCCCACATAAATTGATAGGCACGGTTTTACTGATTTTAACGATTTCCCGGAATAAACGCTTTGATAAAATCAGTCTAAAACAGACGCTCGAACCCTTACTCCCAACTCGTCTTGAGATGAAGCGAATTTTTAAATCAGATCCTTTGGATCGCTTGGTCGGCGTATTTTTGATTGTTGTGTCTGCTTCGTGTTTCGGAGCAATGGCCATTTTTGCCCGCCTGGCCTATGAAGCAGGAACAGATCCCATTACGGTTCTATTTCTACGCTTTTCCATTGCCGGCCTCTTTATGGTCCTGGTAATGGCCGTTAAAGGTATAACTTTTCCCCGGGGACGCACGCTGATAAGCCTTTCACTCATGGGAGCACTCGGTTATGTGGGATTTTCCCTTGCTTTTTTTACGGCGCTGACAATGGCCCCTGCAGGACTGGTTGCCATTCTTCTTTATCTTTACCCTGCCTTTGTTACGATATTGGCAACGATCTTTCTGAAAAAACCGGTCACGATATTTAAATTTGCAGCACTTTCAATGACCTTTGCGGGAACCATACTGATTGTCGGACTGGACGGCGGCAGCGGCCGGATCCTTGGTATCGTGCTGGGTATAACCGCAGCGGTTTTGTATTCAATTTACATCATCGTCGGCAGCAAGGTGATTATAAATGCCGGTGCATTTCCCGCATCAACTGTTGTCATAATTTCAGCGGGTGTGATTTTCAGCGGAGTTGTTGCTGTGAAAGGCGTCCATTTTCCGCAGACCTTGATCGGGTGGATTTCGGTGTTTGCCATTGCACTGGTTTCAACAGCGCTTGCCATCGTAACATTTTTTGCCGGTTTAAAGAGAATCGACCCAGCAAATGCTTCCATGATCTCCACCTTGGAGCCTGTGGTCACTGTTTCGCTGGCCGTGGCTATTCTTGGAGAGAGTGTGTCGATACCCAAAATCATCGGTGGCATCATGATCCTCGCGGCTGTAATTTTATTGGCAAAGAAAGAGACTTATGCAAAGGTTTCAGGGGCATAAAAGAGAAGAAACGGTCATCCGAACGTTCAGTGAAAGGGAAATATTCGCGTTAAAAACCTGAATTACTGTGTAAGTTCCGGTCTTCCAGACGTCGGCGGCAGTCTTCCCGGTCAAAGACTCGGCAGGTTATGGGTTTGATATTATGAGTTAAATATTTTTTTACTTTACGGAGGATATTATGTTCATCGTGCACGTATTTGTTCATGTAAAGCCCGACCGTATTGAAGATTTTAAACAGGCAACTTTGGAAAATGCCCTCAACAGTGTTTTGGAGCCCGGCATCGCGCGATTTGATGTGGTTCAGCATCTGGATGATCCCACACGGTTCATTCTTGTTGAAGTCTATCGGACGCCCGAGGATCCGTCCAGGCACAAAGAAACTGCGCATTACCTAAAGTGGCGCGACACGGTTGAAGACATGATGGCCGAATCGCGAACCAGCATTAAACTGACCAATCTGTTTCCGGACGAGAAAGGATGGGATTAATGGGTCGATTTGAATTTGCCACAGCCTCTCGAATTATTTTCGGCCGGGGGACCGTGAAAGAGGTTCCGGCGCTGGCCGCCCAAATGGGAAGCCGGCCGCTGGTCGTCACCGGCAAAAATACAGCACGCCCGGCAATATTGATGGATTTTATTAGAGCGGCCGGAATGCAACCTTTTACTTTCAGCATTACCGGAGAACCCACCATAGAAATGACGCTTGAAGGCGCTCAACTTGCCCGTGAAAAGGCCTGTGATGTTGTCATCGGCATCGGCGGCGGTAGTGTCATTGATGGGGCCAAGGCCATTGCCGCCCTGTTAACCAACAGGGGTGATATTATGGATTATCTGGAAGTGATCGGCCGGGGACAACCGCTGACAGAGGCTTCGGCCGCCTGCATTGCGATACCGACAACCGCCGGCACCGGTGCAGAGGTTACCCGCAATTCAGTGTTGACATCAACAGAGCATAAGGTCAAGGTTAGTCTTCGCAGCCCCACGATGCTGCCGGATCTTGCCGTCGTCGATCCTGAGCTGACGTATTCCATGCCGCCGTCTATCACCGCCGGAGCCGGAATGGATGCGCTCACGCAAAATCTGGAACCTTTAGTTTCCTTGAAGCCCAATCCATTAACGGATGCCTTGTGCCGGGAAGGTCTGAAGCGAATCGCCCGTTCGCTGCGCCGGGCATTTGAAAGCCCAAATGATGCGGCAGCCCGCGAAGACATGGCGATTGCCAGTCTGTTTGGGGGTCTGGCGCTTGCCAATTCCAAGCTGGGGGCGGTTCACGGATTTGCAGGCACGATTGGCGCCATGTTCTCCATACCGCACGGGGTCATCTGTGCCAGCCTATTGCCTCATGTCATGGACGTCAATGTCAAGGCACTGCAGCGCAACGGTTCGCTTAAGTTCCTGTCACGCTTTGATGAAGTCGCCCGTATTTTGACCGGCAACCCAAATGCCGGGGCAACAGACGGAATTGGCTGGATTCACGATTTGTGTGATACTCTGGATATAGCGCCACTTTCTAAATTCGGGATCACGGAAGCTCATTTTCCTGAAATGATTACCGGAGCCAAAAGAGCGAGCAGTATGAAAGGAAATCCGATAGAATTAACCGATCGAATGATTGAACATACCGTTGGAATATATATCGGATTATTGCTGCTGGCGTGTGTAATAGCGATTGCCAGCAAAATGGTGACCCAATTGCCCTATACCATCTTTTTGACGCTGGTGGGGCTGGGGATCGGCGTACTGGGAATCGGACCGAACATCGAGGAAACCGGGTTCAGCGCCGATCTGATATTTTTCGTATTTTTACCGCCGCTGCTTTTTCAGGGTGCGTTTCACATGAATCTAAACTCCCTGTTGAAACACTTCTGGCCGGTCGTTTGTTTTGCGGTGCCGGGTGTGATCGTATCGACGCTTCTGGTGGGAGGCCTGGTCGGCTGGCTGGGCGGCATCGGTTCAATGATGGTGGCGATCCTTTTTGGCGCATTGATATCACCGACAGATCCTGTGAGCGTATTGGCGTTGTTCAAAGAGGTGGGGGCACCCGAAGATCTAAAGATACTGGTTGAAGGAGAGTCGCTCTTTAATGATGCAACCGGGGTTGTGTTATTCACGATCCTGCTAGAGACCGTGATAAAAGGACAGGAGTTCGGAATTGGCCGAGCTGCATATGAATTTGTAAAGGTATCCGCAGGCGGTCTTTTGCTGGGAATAGTGCTGGGCTGGATCGTTTATAAGATTCTGCATCATCTGGAGGATCATCTGCTGGAAAATGCGCTTTGTCTTGTTTTGGCTTACGGATCATTCTGGGTGGCGGAAGTTGTGCATTTTTCAGGGGTCATTACGACCGTGATGGCC
Source organism: Desulfobacterales bacterium (assembly GCA_037381105.1). Classification (GTDB taxonomy): domain Bacteria; phylum Desulfobacterota; class Desulfobacteria; order Desulfobacterales; family UBA11574; genus UBA11574. The sequence continues at coordinate 23,839 of JARRRC010000098.1, read as the reverse complement.
GGATTGATGATCGGCAATTACGGCCGGCGGCTTTCGATGAGTGAAAAGACGACCAAAACCGTTGAAACATTTTTTGAATCCATAGAATTCCTGATCAATTCCTTTCTGTTTATTCTGATCGGCCTGGAGTTGCGCGAAGCGCAGTTGGCCAATATGTGGATGACGGTATTGGTTGCCATTGCGGCGATGATGATAGGGCGTGCGGTAGTTTCTTACAGTTTCTACTGGCTGCTGAATCAGTGGGGTACCAAGCGGCCGCAAAAATGGAAGCATATTCTCTTCTGGGGTGGTTTGAGAGGTTCGATACCGATTGCTCTGCTGCTTCAACTGCCGAATAAAGGTGTACTTGAAACATGGCGTCCGGTGTTGTTGGTGGCAGGATTCGGTTGTGTATTCTTTTCACTGGTGGTTCAGGGGATCACCATGGGACCGCTGATGCGCAGACTCGGTATTGCAGGCACAGAAGGAACCGTCGAGCATTAAAGGTTATTCAGCAGGGTGCTTTTCTTTTCATTTGTCAACGCCTTTTGGATCGTCCACTCAGATTGACTGCAGCTGTCCTTTTTCTTAATCAACAACCAATTGTTTTCACCACGGCCTTTCATTTTAACCAATGTAAAGCCTCCTTTAAGGATTTTACCATCCAGTTCCATGACGATCTTTCCGCTTTCAAGGGCCTGTGCTGGTTCATCTCCTTTAAAGATGCGGTAGGTCCCTGAATCCCAGATTACCACCGCACCGGATCCATATTGACCTTCGGGAATGATTCCTTCGAAATCAATGTATTCCAAATCATGGTCAGCCACCATGACGGCAAGTCTTTTGTGTGCCGGATTCAGAGAGGGTCCTTTGGGTATGGCCCAGGACTTCAAGACACCTTCCATCTCCAGACGAAAGTCATAGTGAAGCTGCCTGGCATGATGTTCCTGTACAACAAAGCGCATATTTAGATCGTTCCTTTTTTCAGGTGGAAGAAAATTTTACGGGCTGTTTTGGGTCCGATGCCTTCGGTCCGGGCGATATCATCAATGCTTGCTGCTGCGATGCGTTTGACCGAACCAAAACGCCGCAACAGAGATCTTCGGCGCTTATTCCCGATGCCGGGGATATAATCCAGATGAGATGCGACCGTCGCCCTTTGACGAAGCTTTTGGTGATAGGTTATGGCAAAACGGTGAGCTTCATCACGAAGTTGCATCAGCATGAGCTGTTCGGCGGAAGATTGCTTCAGCACCACGGCATTCTTTTTGCCCGGCAAATAAATATACTCAACACCATAATTGTGTTTTTTGTCCCGGTCTTTTGCCAGGGCAATCAGATCGATGCCGGCAATATTCAGCTCCGCCATTGCCTGACGGGCTGCTCCGAGCTGGCCTTTTCCGCCGTCCAATACAATCAGATCCGGCAAATCATTTTCCTTTATACCGTGTTGTAACCGGCGCAAAACAGCTTCGTGCATGGCAGCATAATCATCGCCGATGGTTATTGATCTTATTCTGAACCGGCGGTAATGTTTTTTATCCGGCTTGCCGTCCTTCATTGCTGCCTTGGCGGCAACAATGGCTTTCCCTTTAAAATGCGAAACATCAAAACATTCCATGCGGCGGGGGATATGTTCAAGTCCCAACTGCTTTTGCAGATGAATTAGGATGGGAAGCGTTTGTTGATCGCTTTTTTGCAACGGATACAGAGACTGCCGGGCATTTCTCTTGCTCATGAGCAACAGCGCCTTTTTGTCTTTGGCTTTTGGAGCGACAATTCTGACCCTCGTATTTTTTCTTTCAGAAAGCACCTCTTCCAATATTTTTCGATCTGCAATGTTAAAGGGGAGCCAAATTTCATCGGGAACAAAATGTTCC
>JARRRC010000098.1:16044-21965 GCA_037381105.1 Desulfobacterales bacterium | reverse complement strand
GATGACTCTACCTTGCCGAACAAAAAGTAAATACACCGCGCACAAATTGTTCACCCTGGAATAACCCAACACATCTACATCCATATCGATTTCAACGATGACGGCTTGGGGTTCAAGGGTTCGTTTGATCGCTTCAATTTGGTCCCTTAGTCTTGCCGCTTCTTCAAAATTAAGATCGCGGGAGGCCTTCTCCATGCGTTGCTGAAGTGAACCCAAAAGTTCCGGTTTTTTGCCCTGAAGAAAACTGACGGCAGCTTTCACGTGGCGGTGATATTCTTCTAAAGGGATATCATACACGGAAGGTTCCGGAAACGTGCTGATCTGACATAACAGGCACGGGCGTTTGTGCCGGGCGGGATCATGATCCGAGCAGGTTCTCAGCTTAAAATAACGGTTCATTATCCGGAGTGTTTCGCGAAGTGCCCGTGCTGCGGGATATGGGCCGAAATACCGTGCGCCGTCTCTTTTAACCCGGCGTGTGACTTCCAGGCGGGGATAAGTTTCATTGGGATCCAGGCGCAAATAAACAAAAGTTCCGCCTTCTTTCAGTTTGATGTTGAACCGAGGTTTGTGACGTTTAATGAGCTCATTTTCCAGTATGAGCGCTTCTTTTTCATTTTTGCCGACCACCGTCTCAATATCTGCAATTTCTTGTGTTAAAAAAGGCATTAACGCCCGTTCATCTCTTGAGTCCGCAAAATAGGTCATCAACCGGTTACGGAGGCTCTTTGCTTTTCCGACATAGATAATATTGCCGGTATTATCTTTCATCAGGTAAACACCGGGTTCGCCGGGCAGTGCATCTAATTTCTCTTTTAAGTGCTTTGTCACCACTGGTCTGTTCACCATTATTATCGATTTTTCCCTTCAACGATATAAGATTGTCCATAAAGATACTATTTTGTATTATTTAATACATTAATGATGGCTGACAGAATTTCAATACAGATTTTTGGAACAAAGATTGAAATGCTACAATGTGGCATTATTGTTAAAAAGGTGTTATTTTTAAGCAAGCGCTAATAACATGACTTTGTTTGGGATATTGAATTTCTTTTTGATGAACTGATGAGGGTAATTATGAAAGTAAAAGATTTTATGAATCAGAATGTAATCATCATAGAGACAAAGACGTCCATCCTGGAAGCCCAAAATATCATGAGAGAGAAGAATATCAAGCGGTTGCCGGTCATGGATAAAGGAAAACTCATCGGTCTGGTGACCAAACATATGCTTTTGGAGGCTTCACCGTCATCGGGAACCAGTTTGAGTGTATGGGAACTCAATTATCTCCTGTCAAAAATGACGGTGGACGATGTAATGGTCAAAGATCCAATAACCATTCCTTCGGATTATCCATTAGAGGCAGCCATATGGCTGGGTAAAAAACAGGGGATATCCGGTTTTCCCGTGGTGGATGACGGCAATCTGGTGGGGATGATAACGGAACATGATATTTCCGGCGTGCTTTCAGAAGTTCTGGGATTGGAAAGCGAAGGGACTCGGATTAAAATTGAGAGCCTGGGGAATAAACTGGGCGAATTGTCGAAAATTATTGGAGTATTGGACGATCATGCAACGCCTCTTTTGAGCATCGTGAGCATTCCCAGAAAAAAGAAGGGCGATTGGGTCATCGTGTTGAGAGTTCAGGCCTCTAAATCCGAAGGAATTGTGGAGGGTCTGGTGGAGGATTTGGAGAACTCGGGCTTCAAGGTTGCCGATGTGAACCCATAAAATAAGCTTGACAAGTCAATACGATCGACAGCCTCAACCGTTGAGATCTATTGTTTCAGTCTCTTTTTTCGTGCAATCCGGGCAAAGCCCTTCGAACTCGAGCCGGTGTCCAATAATCGAAAAAACGGTCGCGCCGTAAAGCTTATCTTCCAGTTTATTCAAAGGCGCAATCGGAGCATCATCTATCTGTCCGCATACGAGGCAGCGGATATGGTAATGTTTTTTCGGGTTCCAATCAAATCTTTTAATGGTTCCGCCAAGTTCCAGCTTCTGAATCATCCCCGTATCAACCAGGACCTCCAAATTCCTATACACCGTCCCCAGACTGATACGGGGAATCTCTTTCCTAACCAACTCGTAGATTTCGTCAGCACTGGGATGAGATTTTGTTTGTTTTAAAATATTAAGAATCGTTTTCCGCTGGAGCGTCATCCTCCGGGTCTTTTCTTCATACAAAGCGAAATTTCCTTCTATAAATAAATTTATAAAATTTTTAATAAATGTCTTGACTATTCTTTTCGCCAAATGCTATTAGGAATGATTACTAATATTATAATTGGATGAAAATGTCAATGCCTAAGTTGCATAGTGACATGGTGATTAACCTTTCCATATAAAGCCAGCATGTCTATGTACGACAAAATCTAAACCAAGGAGGATGATTTAATGGCAGAAGTAAAAAAAGAAAAGGTTGCAAAGGCGCCGAAGGTAGCGGATCCCATAGGGGCGTCTATTGATCCTGCGACCCAGGAAATGATCGCCCGGGCTCAGAGACTGGAGGTTGAGACGGTTTTTGATCGGGCAGTAACCATGAAGCCCTGCAACATCGGGATGCAGGGAACGTGCTGTAAGAACTGTGCCATGGGTCCGTGCCGTCTGCCGATGCCCAAGTCGGGGATTGAAGGCGAGGATACCCGCAAAGGGCTGTGCGGGGCCACGGCCAATACCATAGCGGCCAGGAATTTTGCCCGAATGGTGGCTGCCGGGGCATCGGCGCATTCGGACCATGGGCGGGCTGTTGCCGAAGTTTTTTTGTCGGTGGCCCGAAAGGAGACCGAAGATTATAAAATCAAATCACCTGAGAGACTGATCCAGATCGCGCCCCACTTTGGTGTGGCCACGACGGTTGAAAAAGACGGGGAGGTGCTGGATCGTGATTTTGATGAAATCGCCCTTGAGGTGGCTGAGAAAGCATTGGCCGAATGGGGCAAGCCCGAGGGTGAGATCATGTACGCCAAAAGGGCGCCCCAGCCGCTGTATGAGCGTTGGAAGAAGCTGGGAGTTGTTCCGCGGAACATCGACCGGGAAATTGTGGAGATCATGCACCGCACGCACATGGGGGTTGACCAGGATTATAAAAACATTGCCAAGCAGTGCACCCGAGCGTCCCTTGCGGACGGGTGGGCCGGGAGCATGATCGCGACGGATCTTCAGGATGTGATGTTCGGGGCTCCGTCTCCGCTGCAGTCCGAAGCCAATCTGGGAGTGATGAAAGAAGACCATGTGAATATTATTATTCACGGGCATGAGCCGATATTGTCGGAGATGATCGTGGCTGCGGCCCAATCCAGGGAGATGGTGGAATACGCCCACTCAAAGGGAGCCAAAGGGATTCAACTGGGCGGGATCTGCTGTACGGGCAACGAGATTCTGCAGCGTCACGGAGTACCGCCGGCCGGGACATTTTTGCAGCAGGAGCTGGCGATTATCACCGGTGCCTGTGATGCCATGGTGGTGGATGTTCAGTGTGTGTTTCAGAATCTGGCCAATGTGGCCAAGTGTTTTCACACCAAACTGATCACGACGCATCCCATTGCCAGGATGGAGCAGGACAATGTTGAGCATATCGAGTTCGACGAACATCACGCCATGGAAGACGCCAAACGGATTGTGAAGATGGCCGTGGACAATTTCGGAAACCGGGGCGCAGACATCATGATTCCGAGATATAAGGCCGCTCAGATTGCGGGATTTGGTGTGGAATCCATCGAATACCATCTGGGGGGAACGTTTCGGGGGTCGTATTATACGCTGAACGACAACATCATCAACGGTCGTATTCGGGGTGTGGCCGGAGTGGTGGGGTGCAACAACGCGCGGACCCGGCACAATGATGCGCACATCACCATCGTAAAAGAGCTGATCAAGAACGACGTGTTGGTGTTGACCACGGGCTGCAACGGGATTGCCTGTGCCATGGAAGGATTGCTGACGCCGGAGACGGCCCAGGTGTTCTGCGGTCCGGGTCTGGCCGAAGTGTGTGAGACCGTGGGGATTCCGCCGGTATTGCATTTGGGATCCTGTGTGGACAACAGCCGGATTCTGCTGGCGGCCACCGAAGTGGTCAAAGCCGGCGGACTGGGCAACGACATCTGCGATCTGCCGGTGGCCGGGAGCGCGCCGGAATGGATGAGTGAAAAGGCCATCGCCATCGGACAGTATGTGGTTTCATCGGGGATATACACGGTTTTTGGGTATCACATGCCCCTGGACGGCGCCCCTGAATTCAGGAACTATCTGTACAAGGAATTTGAAAAGATTTACGGCGGCATGTGGGACTGTGAACCGGACCCGATTAAACACGCCCATAAAATGATCGCGCATATCGATAAAAAACGAAAGGCCCTCGGCATCGACAAGGCCAGGGAAAGAATCCTCATGGATATGGCCGATCGCCAGGCCCTTGAAGGATAAAAATAATATCTGATCGACAGGAATAGGTGCCGCATAATATATTCTGTTTTGTCTGCGATCGCCTATGACTATGTGAAGGGGATCTCATAGAGGGATCCCCTTTGCTTTGTAGTGTTCAGATCGGCATGGATACAGATTGAAAAATGTTTCTCGGAATCCGATCAATCAGCACCGGAAAATGATGGGCATTCAGACCCAATCGATTCAAACTGTCCGACAGTTTTTTCGTATCAAGCTGCTCCAGTTCATAATGTGGCTGAAATTTTGACATCAATAGATCGGCAAGATATGCGATCGTAACAAGTTCTTCATCTTCAGTTGAAGCTTCAGGCTGATGGTGGTTGGCAATTACATTGGCAAGATTGTTCGGCAGGGCCCATAACTTAGCCAGCCACATTCCGGCTTCCGTGTGATCTATGCCGAACTTTAATCTTTCCATCTCACATAATTCAGCACCATTTTCCTGGATGTTTCTATAGAAAAAAGGTGCGTTTGCCGCCATCACCTGGTCCAGGGGGATTTTTCCGATGTCATGCAAAAGACCGGCGGTATAGGCAATGTCGGGTGCCGACTTCTTAGTGTAAGCGGCAAGCTCTTGGGCAATCATGGCGGTTCCGACAGCATGCTGGAAGATGCCCCCTTTACACAGGGAGTAGCCTTGGGCTGATTGCGGAAAGAGGGATTTGACAGAGGCGGTAACGACAAGTTTTAAAAGTCTTTTTTCTCCAATCAATATGATTGCCCGATCTATTGAGTCAACGACCGTTTTCAGACCCATGAAAACAGAGTTGCAAAGATTTAAAACCCTTCCGCTGATCACCTGATCACGGCGGATTTCACTCCCAATTTCTTTTATTGCATAATCATCACTGTGTAACATCCGGATGACTTTAAGTGCCACCTGAGGTATTGGTTTCACTCTATGAATCGCTTCATCAATGTCAAAAACAATATCGGTTTGAAAAGGATTCCTTGACGGATTTTCAATTTGCCAGGTCGGTTCAATGGTTGTTTTCAAATCATATAGGTCAAGACTTATTTTTCGTCCGGCGTAACCGCCGGTTTCGCTTTCAATGATAGGAATCCCATGATTTTCGAAAAATAACTGAACGGTTTCAGTGATTCGTCCTCCGATATCCAGGGATAGATCCATATCCGTTACCGGCCCGATAAGAGATCCTCCGGCCACGCAGGCTTCCAGCCTTTCTTTTGAAGCACCCGCATCAATCAATTTATCTAAAAAAAGCGGCATGCCGGTGGCGGCATAATTTTCAGGATTTAAAGGCTCATCCGACCCTGTGGCCTCGGCCAACAGAATGTGAATCAATCCTCCCACCTCGGCCCGGCGATCAACCAGCGTGACCCCAACACAACTCCCCAGAAATGCTTCAAATATGATTTCCTCTTTATTACCAACAGCAGATGAACCCGATGCCACAATTTGTTTTTTCATTACAAGCCTATATTCACAAAGTTTATCCGCCTCACCGTCA
>JARRRC010000098.1:0-16011 GCA_037381105.1 Desulfobacterales bacterium | reverse complement strand
TCATTCACTGTTAAAGCCGCCGCTTTGAGATATTGAAATACATCCGGCCCTTCAATGGAGGCTGTCTCCTTTCCCGCTGCGACATTCTGGACGAATTCTATTTTTTCCCTGTCATAGCTGCCGACCTGTTGATCAAGCAGTTTTAGGGTATTATGAATCAGGCTGTAAAGGACCATTGGGCCGAAGAGATCTTCTCCGGTTTCTTTCCGGACGAGTTCTCCCACAATCTTGTGGTGACGGATTGTGAAGGCCTTCGGGGAGGAACTGTAATTTAGAATTTCGGCAAAAAGATCCAGACATTCAATTACACCGTCGGTGTATCCTTTGTCCAGGGAAGCCAGACCGTCTTTGACGATTTCATCGATATCCGCCGCTGTAAAAGAAAGGTCCAGCCTGGCGATGCATTCATGCTGAATCGTATTGACGGATTCTTCCTTTTTACTCATCACCACGTCGGTATCTTTTAAGATTTTGACGATGTTATAAGGATTCATCATTTCTTTGACGGTTGGGCTTTTACGCATGGCCACGTCATAGACAGACGTGTTGTAAATCGGCAGATCATTATCAAGAACCAGGATTTGGGTCTTTTCGGCATCGATATCTTTAATGTAAAGATCAAGATCACGCTTTCTTTGGTAATGATAATCCGCCATTTCAAGGAGTTTCCGCGCAATTTTTTTGTCTATTCTGCGGCCGCTGTCTATTGGACCGATGGATGCAATAACCTGTCCGGCCATTTGGTTGATTTTAATCTTTTTTAAAAGATTCTCTTTGAAAGACATGTAGTTTCCTCATCTGATACCTGAATTTTGCATATAAATGCCTCCGGGCGGTGGTAACTTCATGTAATATGATAAAAAAATTTACCATATTCCATATGTTCATGCAATTGATAGTTTTGAAATTGAAATATTCTCCAGCGGTTTTCAATGGTTTCTTGACGTTGGGATAAACTTTGTGTATAAAAAAGCTTTTGCCTGACCACAAAGGAATGAATAAACATATAGACCTTTTAAAAGCCCTTAAACATCCATGGATAAAGGGATATATTCCTGATGTGATGAGGCTTAATATTATACCATAAAGGAGTTTAGTTATTTTGTATATTTTACCGACGGTAGAACGAAACAGCGATCACTCATTTTTCACGCAGAGGTGGGACATGACGCAAACAGCGACACTTGTTATTGACGGCAAAACATATGAACTCCCCGTTGTTATCGGCAGTGAAGGAGAAAAAGCCATTGATATTTCAAGCCTCCGCCAAATGACAGGTTTAATTACACTGGATCCCGGATATGCCAACACCGGAAGCTGCACCAGCTCCATCACGTTCATGGACGGCGAAAAGGGAATTTTACGGTATCGCGGCATACCGGTGGAACAGTTGGCGGAACATTCGAGTTTTATTGAAACTGCTTATTTGCTGATAAACGGTGTACTGCCTTCACGGGCTCAACTCAACGAGGTTTCGGTTCTTTTTAACGACCACTCCTTGGTACATGAGGATATGCAAATTTTTTATCAGAACTTCCCCAGAGGTTCTCATCCCATGGGCATCCTATCGGCAATGGTCAATGCTTTAAGAAGTTTTTATCCGGAGCTCCAGACCATTGGAGAAGAGATTAACATTACCGTTATCCGTCTTTTATCCAAAGTTCGAACCATGGCCGCCATGTCCTATAAAATATCAAGAGGCCATAAGGTAGTCTATCCGAGACCGGATCTGTCGTATTGCGCCAATTTTTTAAACATGATGTTTGATACTCCGGTGAAGCCTTATCCCATCGATCCGGATCTGGTGCAGGCCTTAAATGTTTTTTGGATTCTTCATGCCGATCATGAACAGAACTGTTCGACTTCGGCGGTACGGCTGGTCGGAAGCGGAAGAGTAAATTTGTATGCCGCTATTTCAGCCGGCATTGCAGCCCTCTGGGGTCCTCTGCACGGAGGAGCCAATCAAGCGGTTATCGAAATGCTTTCCGAAATTCAAAAAGGCGGCGGAAACTATCGCCAGGCCATAGAAAGGGCAAAAGACAAAAAAGATCCGTTTCGCCTCATGGGTTTCGGCCACCGGGTTTACAAAGCATATGATCCACGGGCTAAAATCATGAAAAAAATGTGCGACAAGGTGCTTGGTAAACTCAATATAAAAGATCCGTTGCTCGATATTGCAAAGGAACTTGAAGCAGCAGCACTAAAAGATAATTATTTTATTGATCACAATCTCTATCCGAATATCGACTTTTACAGCGGCATTGTTCTGAGAGCCATGGGAATACCCACCAACATGTTTACGGTGATGTTCGCCATCGGCCGACTGCCGGGATGGATCGCTCAATGGAAAGAGAGCATTGACGACCCGAAATGGAAACTGGGCCGGCCCCGACAGATCTATATCGGTCCGAGAGAGACGCAATATATTCCCATGAATGAACGTTAATGGTTTCGAAACAAGTCGAATTGACGAGTGCCCTGCAGCCCCCGCAAAGGGGATACGCCAAAGTCGGACAAGTCCGCTGCGCTCCAACAAGCTAGCTGCGGGGATGCGCTCGCTTATGCCGGTTCAACGTTAATCCGGAAAAGTTTCGAGTTTGTGCCCATCCATAAATATGGATGGGCACGAGTGAACGTGAATATCCTGTCATGAACCCCGCACATACTCAGGTTGCCCTTCGTTACTTTAATTATCTGGCCCGTCGCTTTCCGGTGATGTGCGCCAGTGATGAGTTCTACTTTCTTCCCAGAGCCCAGGATGCCGCCGGGTATTATCATCAATTGGATGATCTTGACGCTGCTGCCATAGATGAGTGCATCAACCGATTGAAAAAATTTTGCCGGGAATTCAGCCGAATTTTGGCAAGTGAAACGAATCTCGAAAGGATTATTGATCTTGAGCTGTTGATCGCTAATGCAAATGGAATCGTCATTGAATTGGATCAGAATCGTATCTGGCGCCATAATCCTTTGCTTTACTTGAAAATCGCCTTCATCGGTATCGATCATGCGTTCAACAAACCGTTCGGTCATCCCAAAGAACGACGGCAGCGAATCCGTGAACGGATGTCTTCGATTCCCAGGTTAATGAATCAGGCTGTTCACAATTTGGATCAGGTTCCGGCAAGCTATTACCATGCGGCCAAAGCCATGTTGAGAGACGGCAGGCAATATCTGTTGCAAACATCTAAAGCACTCCCCGCCTATAAAGACGATTCTCTTTTAGCGTATCTTCGAGATACGATTGCGGCGTTGGAAGGTTTTGGAAAATATTTAGATTCAATCCATCCGGTGTCGGACGAAGATTTTACGCCGAAATCCTTGATTGCCAGCTTAAAAGACCATTTTTCATCCCTTAGAGATTTAGATGAGGTATTTCATATTGCGCTCGATGAATGGCGGGAAAATCTGGAACGTCTGAAAGAAATTCAGTCAAAGCTGGATCCCGGCACGTCATGGCAAAACCTGTATCACGGCTTTTTTCCGGATATGGAGGAAATGGACACATTTTCTTTATACCGGCTTGAAACCGAACGACTTCGGAAATTTTTCAGCCGGCACGGCTTCAATAAAGAGGAACTGGATTCACCTCTTGAAATTGTACCGACGCCGATGTATCTGAATTCGGTTCGAAGTTCTGCTTCTTTTGCAGCGGCCTTCAGCTCAGATTCGAGGGAGAAGAGTTATTTTTACATAACGGCTCATTTCAATGGAAAAGAAAAAGACCTGAAAGAAAATTCACTTCTTAAAAAGCGGCTTCACCGTGAATATAAATTTTTAACCGCTCACGAAACCATCCCCGGTCATCATCTTTTGGATTCAATGCGAAGAAGACTTTCAAATCCTGTGCGTCGCCAGATCGAGTCGCCGCTTTTTTATGAGGGCTGGGCCTATTACGTTGAAACCCTTTTGGCCCAGAAGGGCTATATCAAGGATTCCCTGGAGCATCTGGTTGACTATAAGCGCAGATTGTGGAGATCCGCTCGATGTCAGATTGATGTCGGGCTTCCGGCGGGTTTTATTACGAAACAGGATGCCGTCGAATTGTTGACGACCGTTGGATTCAGTGGAGAAGAGGCAGTGAGACAGATCCATCGTTTTCAATTGAATCCGGGGTATCAGTTGTGTTACAGTCTGGGGCGCTATGAGATTATGAGACTGAAGAACGCTTACGGCAACCGCATGGGTGACGAGGCATTTCATGCATTCTTGCTGGAAGGCGGAGAGCTTCCCTTTCAGTGGATCGAAAAGAGGCTGCAGGCTGTTTCAAAAGTTTCCCAAAAATGATCATCCATTCCGCTCTCCGATGCCCATGCTGATATTCATGCTTTTTGGGTCGTGGATGAAACGAGGATCAAGACTATGGAGAAAATCACCCCATTCTCCAAAAAGTGATTACGAATACAATAAAAGAGGAAAAGGCAAATGAAGGAATTTCTGGGATACCATTCCGAATGGAATCTGGGAAGTCCCGGCGGCTGGGATTATCAGCGGGTGACGCAAATCATCGGGAAAGCCGTGTGGTTGAAGCTGAACAGTATTCATCCCATCAACGTAAAATTGGATTTTGACCACCCCCTTTTATTTCCCATCAATGGATTCGTCGAGATGCTCGTTGACGCTTATCGATCCCGTGAAGGACAAAATGCCGGTCTTATCGCCGTTGTGGCCGAAGAAGAGACCCTTGAAGACGTTACCGAGAACAAGAACCTCGCCAAAAGACTTGACGCCATTGACGGACTATCCGGAGCACTGATGGCGCCTCAGGAGCTGGAGCTTCAAAACGGCCGTGTTTGCTGGAAGGGACAGCCGATATCAATTATTTTTATGGATTTTAATACGGATGTTCTTCTGTCCCTTCACCGCAAGCACGATCTTGGCCCTGTATTGCAAGCGGTCAAGGAGCGACGGGTCATTAATCCCCGAGGAACCGAACCCATCAATGTCAAAAGTATGTTTGAAGTCATTACAGGTCCTCATTCCAACAGATTCCATGAAGACATCGTGCAAAGAACTCCGTGGACCCGCCAATTTTATTCCAGAAAGACCCAGGGACCGGACGGCGAAAGGATCCATGATCTCATCGAGTGGACCCGGTTGAATTGGAAGGATCTGGTGCTAAAGCCTGAAAGAGGATATTCCGGAAAAGGTGTTCGTGTGGGAGCAGTTGATCCTGATCCGGACGAGGCCATTGATCTTGCATTAATAAAAAAGAATTATATTGTTCAAAAGAAAATTTCCCTTGATTTATGGGCGGAAGTGATGCCTGTTTTCAAAGATGGAGAAATAATTCTGGAAAAATGCCAGACAGACTTTCGCAGTCTGATGGGAAATAAAGGTCTTTTCGGCTTTTTAGGCCGTTACGGCGGCGTGCCCACGAATGTCGGGAGTGGCGGGGGTGTTCAGCCTCTGGCGGTTTTGGGTTCGGACATTACGGTTCGGGAAGCGGTTGAGCGGATAAATGACGCTGTCTTGGCCATGGAATATGACCTTGTATCAGAAATCGAACAAATGCAAAGAGAAATGGCTTTGGCACATGAGTTCACCTATCTGCTGGGCCCCATCAAGATCGCATTGAGACCGCGCGTGATCACTGTTTCTCAACTCAGAGCCCTTAAAGACTATTGTGCCAAATTATGGTCAGACTGCCTGACACTGGAAAAGATGTGGCGATCCGGTGAACTCGATGAAATCGTAAAGATCGAAGAAGAAGAGCTTGAAATCGCTCGAATGCATCCCTGGGCCGGAGATCCGGCGATTATTGCATCGGACGGCCTGTTCAGCTTCGGCGCACATCCAAACACTTGAGGTGTCAGGGGATTTTTCTAAACAGCCGCCGCATGGACAATCTTATTTTTAAAACCGCATGAACTCGTGGCAGGGTTCGCTTCGGGTATGATGAGATTTGTTTCAAAAACCTAAATAATTACAAAAAAGAGATTATTCATCTCATTGGGGCGAAGCTGAAAGCGGAGTTTAATCCGTTGATATTCAAGGGGCTGGAAGAAAAATCTCTTCGAGGGCTCAAATACTCCATGAGGAGATCATTGTGGATATCAAGATTGATCCAGACTGGTGGAAAACCTTATTTGACGATATCTATCTCCTCACTGACGCGCGAACGGTTTGCGATGATGACATTACGCGACTTGAAGTAAATGTAATCTGCGAACTTATTCCCCTTCAAACCGAAAGCAGAATATTAGATCTATGCGGCGGGCACGGCCGACACAGCCTTGAATTGCTTTCCCGTGGATTTTCATCGTGCACGCTGCTCGACTATTCGCAACACCTCATCCATCGGGCCAAGGCAAAAGCATCTGAATGCAATGCTGCCATGGATTTTGTCTTGGGAGATGCCAGAGACGTTGGATTTCTAAACGAAAGTTTTGATCATGTTTTTATCATGGGAAATTCGTTAGGATATATTCAGGAACCTGATGGCGATAGGCGGATTATAAAAGAAGCATATCGCCTGCTCCGCAGTGGTGGATGGTTTTTAATTGACGTGGCGGATGGAGATGCCGTCAAACAATCTTTTAACCCCAGCGCCTGGCATGAAATCGGCGATGATATGGTAGTTTGCCGCTGGCGAAAACTCGAAAAAAACTCGATTCATGCCAGAGAGATGATCCTCAGTAAGGAAAAAGGACTCATTCGAGATCAGAATTATGCCATTCGACTTTATGGATTGAAAACCCTTTCAGCGCTGATGGAAGAGGCCGGATTCCGGAAGGTCGATGTTCGTACCGGCTTCTCGCCGCATAAATGCTCAGGCGACTATGGATTCATGAATCATCGCATGCTGGTTACCGGTCAAAAACTTTAACGCTGATGAGTGTCTATTCCTAATATGGATAGGTGCTGTTTAGGTCCAATCAGGGCTCAGCCCGCCTCCTGCATTCTTACGAAAAGGCATCCAGGCCAGCCCGAAAAGTTCCAAGGTAATATCCGTGCTCTTGGGCTTTATGCTGATTTTTTCAAGCGCTTATATCTTCTTGCAGGCGCTCGTCGAGTTCGGATATTTGCAGACGGACCGCTTCGGCTTTTTCTTGGGCCCTGGCCACATCCATTTTTTCTTTTTGAATACGACTGGCGGATCTCATGGCGGTTCCAACCCGCTGTGCCGATGCGGCGCTTACTGCCTTACGACCCAAGAAAGCGCCGAGGATGGCGGTGCCAAAGGATATCGCGGTCTGCATTTTGCTGGCTTTGGCCTGCTCGTCTTCCTTGGCAACAGCCTGTTCTGCGCGCATTAGACGATCTTTCAGCGTGGTGAATCGTGCATTGTATTTTTTGCGCAACTTCTCAACTTCGAGATCACGCTTTTCGCGAATTACCTGTGTCAGCCGCAAACGAAACTCGCCCTCGGATTCGCCCAAACGGCTAATCATATCAAAACGTTTGGATCGCAAAAGCACAAGAGGCCTGTTTTGGCGAACCCAGCGCAACAGATCCTTATTCCACTTACGGTAATTGGATACGTTTTGTGCGGCGGCCGGAAAATCGGCATATCCCGCACCGGTTATCGGTTCCGTTTCAATGGATATCGGGTCAAACTCCATGGCGTTGTCCCAATTCAGCGCAACTAATTCCTCTTCCAACTGTGTCGCAAGTGCCAGTGTCTTGGCGGCATCTATTTTATATTTGGTGTCAGAATAGCGAACATCCAAGCGACCGGCCACAGCAGGATAATATACCACGCCATGACCGGCTCCGGATGGGGCCAGATAAAATGTGTCGATACCCGGAGGCATCATCGGTTTAGCCTCTGCCGTCTGAATAGGAGGAGAAGGTTTTAATGAATCCTCAATTGCAGAGAAAGCAGAAATTTTGGCAGGGGCCGGTGTCAGGCTTTTTCTTCGGGCCATAAGTACCTTAATTTGTTCCCGGGTCATGGGCCCCCGCAAATAGGACAGTACCCATCGGGTTTGGAAAATTACAGGTACATTTTCGTGTACATTGTGCAAAAGAAATACCTGCTTTCCCAAGCCTGCCAGAATTTCTTCCATTCGACTGCGATCAAACCCGCTACCCGCAGCAGCGCCTTCAAGGCCTTCCAGAACGCGTCCCTTGTCACGTTCGGTCTGAAGACGACCAATAAACCATGTACCGGTATTGGCAAGTCCTTTATAGTCTAAATCAACCGGATTTTGGGTAGACAGCACGACGCCCAGTCCAAATGCCCGGGCCTGTTTCAACAGGGTCAAAAGAGGTATTTTGGACGGTGGATTGCCTACCGGAGGAAAGTAGCCAAAAATTTCATCCATATACAAAATGGCACGTAAACTGGAAGTACCCGGCTGCGTGCGCATCCATCCTAAAATCTCGTTAAGCAGCATGGAAACGAAAAACATTCGTTCGGAATCGGAAAGATGGCTAATGGTAAAAATGCAAGCCCGGGGCTTGCCTTGTGCGGTATACAGCATCTGTCCGATATCGAGAGGATCGCCTTCCAGCCAGGATTCAAAACCCGGCGAGGCGAGAAGGTTGTTCATCCGCATGGCCAGGGCAAAACGTTCCCTAACAGGATAGAAGGTGTCCAAATCCATTACCCCGATACGTTCAAAAGGCGGTGCCTGAATGGCGTGGATCAATCCGGCCAGGTCCAGGCTTTTAGCTTCTGACCAAAATGTTTCAAAAATGTTGGATAGCAATATGTGTTCACGGCTGATAATAGGATCGGCTTCAATGCCTAAAAGTGCGAGAAGACTTGTGGCTGCCGTTTGAATCCGCTCACGAAGCAGGTCGGGGTCTCCAAGAACTGCAGGGCTGGGGGCGGAAAAAGATCTTAGAACGCTCACCTTAAGCCCTGCATGGCTTCCCGGCGTGTATACAACAAAATCAGCTGTATTCTTCAACCTGGCGATGCGATCGGGTTCCTGGCCCCAGGCGGCGAGGCCTTTTCGCCAGGTTTCAGCCTGTTTCGCTGCAAATTGGTCTATGGTAAGCCCCTTATTCAGGGCATCCTGGACATTCACCCAGGGTCGGAAATCTTCAGGACGAAGATCCGGAAAGTTCAACAGCAGGTTAGACAGATCTCCTTTGGGGTCAATGGCAATAATAGGAATATTATCGATTAGCGCCTCTTCCAAAATGCCGATTCCCAGTCCGGTTTTTCCGCTGCCGGTCATGCCGATGATGACCGCATGGGTCGTGAGGTCTTTGGAGTCATAGAGGATCAAATCTTCTTTAAGCGTTCGAGATGCCAGATCGTATTCTTTACCGAGATAAAATGCGCCGAGCTTCTCGTAGTTATTTTTCATTGATTGTCCTCCACTCAGTGGTTGTCCATTAATGTAGAACAAACCGTGTGTTTAATATGAAAATATTCTAAACTATAAAAAAGCAAGATTTTTGTGTCAACAATGAAACATTCAGGCGGCGCACAGTTTTTTTATTGATAATAGGCGAAATTTATTCGTATAATGCAATTAAATTGTAAAAAAGGAAAAGAAAACTTATGAGCAAATACATGCAATTGACCGTCCAAGTTCGTTCTTATCATAAAAAGGGCCTGGAGGCGGATTATCCGAAAATAGCCAAAGGACTGGGTTATCTTGATAAGAAATGGGTTGAGCAAGGTCTCTCCCTCTTTGATATCGTAGGAAAACTGGATAGGCTTCTTTACGATGCGGAGGGGAACCCTCCTTTCAGAAAAATTCTGCTCAAGCACAAAGACAACCTTAAAAAGCTTCACAAAGAGGTTGAAGCGCATATTGCGGATTGGGAACTGGCCGAAGCCGACAAGATGTTATATCAGATCGAGGACGTCTTCGACCAAATCGAATGGGAATTAGGGTAAGCGAATGATATCATGGTCCGCATCCATCCACACCGGAAAGCCTTCTCTGGATCTTTTAAGAAGCTCATATGATAATTGAGTCGAATACGTCACCGGCTGGTTGCTTTTTTGAAAGATGACGGTTCCCCATGGATCGATGATGGAAGAATCTCCGCTGTAAGTGAGGCCGTTCCCATCCGTTCCCACACGGTTGACGCCGAGCACATAACACTGGTTTTCAACGGCCCTGGCCTGCAAAAGAACTTTCCAGTGCTCGGCGCGTCTTTCAGGCCAGTTGGCAATAAATATTGCCGCGTCATATTGGTTCTTCATATTTCGCGTCCAGGCCGGAAAACGAAGATCGTAACAGATAAACGGTCTGATGTGCCAGTCGTTTAGTTTCACCGTAATGGTCTTGCTTCCCGCACTGTATACCTTTTCTTCGCCCGCCATTCGAAAAAGATGTCTTTTGTCGTAAGTAAAAAGATCCCCTTCGGGTTTGGCCCAGATCAATCGATTGTAATATTTTCCTTGATCATTGATCATGATACTTCCGACGATGTCGGTATGGATATCGCTCGATTTTTTTCGAAGCCATTGGACTGCGGACCCGGTCATATCCTGAGCCAGACCAACAGCATTCATGCTGAATCCGGTAGAAAACATTTCCGGCAGTATGATGAGGTGGGTATCTTCTTTAATAGCGGCTATTCTGTCATCAAATTCCGACAGATTGGCACCAATATCTTCCCAGACCAGTTCGCTTTGAATCAGTGTTACTTTTAAATCTTGCATAATCTCTCCGCAGCTTTTTCAAGGGTTTCATCCTTTTTGGCAAAACAGAAACGAAGCACTTTATGATCAACCTGATGATGGTAAAAAACCGAAGGCGGAATCGAGGCCACACCATGTTCTATGGTCATTCTTTTTGAAAATTCGACATCGGATTCATGGGAAATCGCCGAATAATCCAGCATCTGAAAGTAAGTGCCGCGACAGGGCAGGGCTTTGAACCGGGAATCCTGGATGAGCGATAAAAATTTATCTCTTTTTTGCTGGTAAAATATTGAAAGGTTCAAATAAACATCTTTGTTTTTCATGAACTCGGCATAGGCATATTGGATCGGCGTGTTGGAAGCAAAGGTTAAAAACTGGTGCACCCTTTGAAATTCCTTTGACAGCGGTGCCGGTGCCAGGCAGTATCCGATTTTCCATCCGGTGGTATGATAGGTTTTTCCAAAGGAGCTCACGACAAAGCTTCTTTGGTAAAGTTCGGGATCTCGGCAGATGCTTTCGTGACGAACCCCGTCAAAAATAATATGCTCGTAAACTTCATCACTTAAAATAAGTACATCCGTATCATGTAAAATGGTTTTAAGAGCGATTATGTCTTCATCCGTAAATACGGCGCCTGTAGGATTAGGGGGTGAATTTGTGATAATGAGACGGGTTTTGGAAGACAGGACATTTCTGACTTCATCCCAGTCGATTCGAAAATCCGGGAACTTGTATTCCACATATACGGGGATGCCGCCGTTGAGCTTGATGACCGGCACATACGAGTCAAAGGCCGGTTCCAGAACGATTACTTCGTCCCCTTGTCGAACAACAGCGCTTATGGCTGCAAACAATGCTTCTGTTGCGCCGGATGTCACGGTAATTTCACAGTCGGGATCATAGTCGGCATGATACAGCTCCGATACTTTTTCTGCAATCCGTTCCCGCAAGGCCTGGACGCCCTGCATGGGCGCATACTGGTTGTGTCCGGATCGCATGAATTTATCGACCAGGGCCAAAAGATCCGGATGAGCATTAAAATCCGGAAAACCCTGGGAGAGATTTATGGCCTTATGGTCGTTTGCCAGCTTCGACATGATCGTGAAAATGGTGACACCGATGTCCGGCAGCTTTGATTGTATTTGCATGGCATATCTTTCTGATGCTGTTAGTTAAGGTTCTTCTCCGATTCCAATTAAATCCAAATCCCTTTGCGATTATTTTATAAAACGTTTTAGCCAGGATATCAAGGCAGAACATTTTAGTCCTATCCAGTTCGATTTTCTTACTTTTTGAAACATTCTGCATATCGAGGGAAATATGTATTTTTTTAAGGAAGCATACGGGAACTGTGAGCAGACAGACTAGAAGCCATCTCAAAAAAGTCTTTTCGTCCGATATCGGCGTTGAGCCCTCGTCTCAAGTCCTCGACATACTTAAGTATGCCTGCGAGTTGATCCTCGGCCTTGATCTTGACCGAAAATCCTAATTTTGAGATGCCTTCTACTTTTGCCATGAATATCGTTTGAAGGCAAAACAAGAAGATGATCTATTTCGCTGAAAAATGGATTATAACAAACGAAACTTCCGATTTTTAAGGTATATGGTCTCGACCATGCTTATTTTATATCGTACTCTCAAGTGTCGGCGGCGGTTCGATGCATCCCGGGACGGGCTTCCATTCGCACTGGGCATTCAATTCCAGTCCTTCTTTGATAACCGAAATCGGGCGGTCAACGGAGACGACCACAATAATAAGATTCGGATGTATTGCGGTGAATCTCAGTGCCGAGTTGAATCGCGCACCCCGGGCCCGATCCTCGCCCGGGACGGCGAGACCGTCCAGAAGACAGGCGAAGCCGTGAAGCTTCAAGTCCGCCCCGATATGAAGCGCCCCGTCCAGCTTTGCCAAGGATTCCGAAAGCTTTAGAAAACGCTTTTCTTTAAGATCAAGCGCCTGTTCTGATTTCTGCCCTGCAATGTCTATGGGTGTGTCATTAAAGTCGATAACCAGGGTACAACCATACTTTTCTCTTTCAGCGGTGTGCACAATTCGGGAGATAATCTGAAAAAGTTCCTGTCCGGTCGCGAAATCCAGATTCGATTCAAGCAAGGCTTCTTCCACCTCCACCAGCTTGGCCTGACGCGTCGTAGAATGAAAACTACCATTTGCAAAACTGCACACCCGATTATCATTTATGCTCAGAAAGCCGTACTCACCTTTGAAATCAGCAGTGATTCGAAACGTCTTCTCGGTATCGGCAGAGATTCCAACGATGGTTTTGCCGTCAGAGATCAGTTTTCGCTCAGAATTCTCAACACTTTGAAGGAGTTTGCGAACATGCTTGAATTTATTAAGGTTCGGCTGCTCCAAAAGGGGAAAGCGGGCTAAAAATTCTATTTCTAAAATGTCTTTTGATTCAACAAACGCCAGTTCACCCAAAGGCCAGGCCTTTTCCTCACGGGTTTTGGAAATACCGAGGACGGCGTCCAATACAGGATAAACCCGTATCTGAGTATCCCAGCCCAGAATAATGTTCATTTGGTCAATGATGTAATCCCGAACCGCATGAGTCGCATATTCCCGAAGGACATTGCCTGAGGTCCTAGTGTATAAGGGATCTCCGGTTGCAAAATCATGAGAAAGAAGCCAGACTGCATGTTCCAGCCAGCATTCAGTGGGGCCGATGGAACACATGTCAGGATGATGCTCCGTAAACCACATTTGATAAAAAATCGAACGCGAACGGCCGCCGAAGGAAATCAATCCCGCCAGTTGAAGGTTTTTTTGGGTGTGAATATGTCCTGAAAGCATCTTTTTAAGGACTTTTTCATCAACATCCTTGCGCCATTGATTCGATTTTAAGTAAATTTCTTTTAATATGGGTTCGTGCCCCTGTAATAAATGCTGTGGATCGTAAACGCGAATTGGATCGTCAGGTTTGATGGCATAAATGAGCGCCGCTCGACTCGGCCCGGAAAAGTGGGTAAGACCGTCCCGAAGCCCATCAAGGGTATGAAAAAGGCACAGATTTTTGAAAGAGTCCATGGTCATTCTACTTTCCGTGATGGATCCTCTTTTTGAGAAAATGACTGATTCCGAAAGGAGTGTGCACGAACTAAAAAATGCAAAAAATGTACCAAATGAGCATACGCTGTTATCTATTATCGACTTTGAAGTTTGGGGTCAATATTCATCGTAAAACTTTTTTAAAATTCGACAGATGCGTACTTGTTTATTTCGGTAAGAACTAAACATCTTGAGATGATTAATCAATACAATAAAAATTAACAAGAATCTGGCACGAATATCGCAATCGATATGGATAATTAAGAACATAATAGGGCGAAAGGATATGGCGTCCCAAACCTTTAGATGCCGGGACTTTCTTTTAGGGCAAAATGGCAAAAATAGCTGTTCGCCGGAACATTTTGCCTGATTATACATTCTTGATCATCCGTATTTTTGTACCTATTTTGTATATATTAATGGTTATGAAATATAATTTTGAAATGAAAATGAATCATCAGGATCAAATTTTTAACTACATGAGCAGGCCGGAATTCTATCCTCACGCCGTGAAAGACGTAGAACAGCGAGAAACGCATATTTCTCATGTTTTTCTCACCGGCGACTATGTCTATAAAATTAAAAAATCGATTAACCTCGATTTTCTCGATTTCACCACTTTGGAAAAACGCTATTATTACTGCCGACAGGAAGTTGTCCTCAATAAACGTCTGTCTCACAATGTCTATCTTGATGTCGTTTCCATCAATTACAAGGACGGTAAATACCATCTGAATGGGCCGGGGCTTCCCGTTGAATATGCAGTAAAAATGCGACAACTTCCCGAGGACCGTTCCATGCTCCATCTGTTGAAAAGAAAAAAGATCGGCAGAGATCTTGTCAAGGAGGTGGCGATAATCTTATCAAAATTTTACAGCCAGGGTTCATCTGTTGAGCATATTCACTCTGCCGGGGCCTGGGAGACCATTCTGGCAAATTGTGAGGAAAACTTTCGCCAAACCACAATGTTCGCCGGAGAAATTCTTGATGAAAGAATATTTCAGATTGTCCGATCCGCTACACTTTCCTTTTTGCATAGAAAAAAAGAACTGTTTGACAACAGGATCAAAAATAAAAAAATTCGAGACTGCCATGGTGACCTGAGAACCGCACATGTCTATTTCACCGATGAAGGGATTCAGATCATTGACTGTATTGAATTTAATGAACGGTTCAGATATCAGGATGTTACATCAGACCTGGCTTTTTTGGCGATGGATCTTGACTACGAGGGGTTTCCTCAGATTGCCAATGATCTGCTCGATGACTATGCAAAACTTACCCAAGATCCGGATGTTTTTGTTCTAATCGATTTTTACAAATGCTACCGGGCCATTGTTAGATGCAAGGTAAATTGCATGCGTCTTTATGAGGGTGATCTTGACAATCAGGATCGAAAAAAGCTTGTCGGAGAAACGAGAAAATACTTAAATCTCGCTTATAAATACGCTGTGCAGTTCACGCGGCCCACGCTCTGGATAGTATGCGGAATGCCGGGGACGGGCAAGAGCACGATTTCAAAAGAGCTTTCCGGGGTTTTTGGAATCAAGGCATTCCAATCCGATGTGATTCGCAAAGAATTGTATGGTTTAAAACCCGATGATCTATCGGACATACCCTTTGAAACAGGCATTTATTCAAGAGGCGCCAGTCGTCTGACGTATGGAAGGCTTCTGCTGTTGGCTCAAGAAGAAATTGAACAGGGGCGGTCCGTTATTTTGGACGCAACTTACGCCAGACAACATGATCGCTCTGAAGCCGTGCGCATGGCAAAAGATCAAGACGCAAACATTGTTTTTGTTGAATGTGTATTAAAAGAAGATATCATTAAGGAACGTCTTTTAAAACGCGAAGCCGGATATCCTGTTTCAGATGCTCGATACCATCACTATGAAGATTTCAAGAAGCAATTCGAACCCTTGAATGAATTGGGCGATGAGATGCGTATTCGTGTTGATACTGAAAATTCATTGGACGTGTGCATGGAGCAAATTCTGGCAAAGGAGTCCTATATTTCTTTAAATAGTGTCCGAAGGAAAAGGAGAAAAGATGTTTAAAAGAATATTGGCGGCGACAGACGTATTAACCGATGGGGATACACCGGTTTTAACGGCTTCAAAAATAGCCGAACGGAACAATGCAAAATTATATATTCTTCACGTGCTGGAATCTGCTTCTTCAGAAAATCGTCAACTGATCAAACACTTTAGAACCGGCCAAGATGTCCTAACGACGACAGATTACGAAAACAGCGTAAAAACACAACTGTATCAGATCTATCAAGAAACGTTTCAATCATCTCTCAATTATGAAATCAGGGTCGCACCCGGTTTTCCATGGGAGGAGATTTTGAGATGTGCGAGGGAGAAAAATACGGATC